>JADGDA010000074.1 GCA_015228695.1 Alphaproteobacteria bacterium | reverse complement strand
CCGACCTGTGGAAAGTGCGCGTGCGAGGTCAAGCCGCGCGGGTCTCGGGACGCGGGGCCCCGGAAGCAAGGATGAACCGATCATGAATCACACGACCCCCCCCTCGTCGGCCGGGGCCGGCGCGGACGACCCGGTGACCGAGTCGCGCGTCATTACCGTCGCTCTGGTCGGCAATCCCAATTGC
The DNA here is from genome assembly GCA_015228695.1 of Alphaproteobacteria bacterium. GTDB lineage: Bacteria > Pseudomonadota > Alphaproteobacteria > Rhodospirillales > Rhodospirillaceae > JADGDA01. The sequence goes on along the minus strand of JADGDA010000074.1, from coordinate 9,616 downwards.
GGCAAGACGACCCTGTACAATCGTTTGACCGGGCGTCAGGAAAGCACGGGCAACTATCCCCGGGTCACGGTCGCGGTCGCGGCCCATGAAATTGTCCATCGGGGCGTCCGCATCCGTTTGGTCGACCTGCCGGGTATTTACTCGCTGAACTCCCAGTCGCCGGAGGAGAGGGTCGGGCGCGATTTCATCCAGGAGCAGAATCCCGATGTCGTCCTGAACATCGTGGATGCCGGGAACCTGGACCGCAGCCTGTTTCTCACCACCCAGCTCATCGAGATGGGGTGCCGCCGCGTCCATGCCCTCAACATGATCGACGAGGCCCACCGCCGGGGCATTCTCCTTGATACGGAGGAACTGTCGTCCATGCTGGGCGGCCCGGTGGTGGAGACGATGGCCTTGAAGGGGGCCGGGCTCGACCGCGTGCTCGACGCCATCGTCGATATGGCCGGGGCGGAGTCGCTCCCGACTCCCATGGTCATTGCCTATGACAAGCATCTGGAAAAGGCCATTGGCCGGGTCCAGGCCCTGATCGAAGAACTCCACCCCGGATCGATGGAATCCAAGCAGAGCCGCTGGCTCGCCATCAAGCTGCTGGAAGGCGACGACGACGTCCTGATGCAGGAAGCCGAGCACGACCATCTGATCGAAATGGTGCGGCGGCAGCGTTACGATCTGGCCCGCACCCATGGCGATCAAGCGGAAATCATGATCGCGGACTCCCGCTACGGCTTCATCCACGGCCTGCTCGCCGAGGCGCGCAAGGTGACCCCCGATCAGAATTCGCGCATGAGCCTGACCCGGCGGATCGATCGGATCATGCTTCATCGTCTGCTCGGGGTGCCTCTGTTTCTCGCCCTGCTGTGGGTGATGTTCGAGACCACGTTCGTCCTCGGCGCCTACCCGATGGACATGATCGACGCCGGGATGGCGGTGCTCACCGGCTGGGTGGACGGCCTCATTCCGGCCGGGATGGTCCACGACGTGGCCGTGGAGGGCGTTCTGGCGGGCGTCGCCGGCACCATCGTCTTCCTCCCCAACGTGGTTCTCCTGTTCCTGTTCATGGCGGTGTTCAGCGAGACCGGCTATCTGGCGCGCACCACCTTTCTGCTCGACCGGGTGATGCATCCGTTCGGACTCCACGGGAAGGCCTTCATTCCCCTGGTCATGGGGTTCGGCTGCAACGTGCCGGCGATCATGGCCACCCGAACCATCGAGAGTTCCCGGTCGCGCCTGCTCGCCATCCTGGTCACCCCGTTCATGGCCTGCTCGGCCCGGCTGCCGGTGTTCATCCTGTTCGCCGGCGCCTTCTTCACCGAATGGGCGGGGACGGTGGTGTTCGGCATGTACATGCTCAGCATCGTGATCGCGGTGATGTCCTCGGTCCTGATCGGCAAGTTCGTGGTGCGCGGCGGTTACGAGCCGTTCGTGATGGAACTGCCGCCTTACCGGATGCCGAGCCTGCGCACGGTGTTCTTCCATATGTGGGACAACGCCCTGGAATTCCTGAACAAGGTCGGCAGCGTCATTCTGGTCGGATCGATGGTCATCTGGTTCCTTCAGGCCTTCCCGAAGGACGTGGTCTATTCCACGGACTACGACGCCAAGATCGCCGCGTTGCAGGCCGAGCCCCAGACGGACGCGCGGGACGAGGCCATTACCCTTCTCGAAGTCGGCAAGGAAAAGGAAAAGCTCGAAAACAGCTACTTGGCCCGCGCCAGCATCGCCATCACCCCCCTGTTCAAGCCGCTCGGGTTCGAGTGGAAGGATACCACCGCCATCATGACCGGCTTCGTCGCCAAGGAAGTCGTCGTCGCCAGCTATTCGGTGCTCTACGCCCAGAACCGCGATCCCGACTCGCCGGGACTCCGGGCGGCCCTGGCGAACGCCATGACCCCGGTCACCGCCCTGGCGTTCATGGTGTTCGCCCTTCTCTATTCGCCGTGTATCGCCACCATCGGCGTCATCCGCCGGGAAGCCGGGGGAATCCGATGGGTCGGGTTCTCCATCCTGTTCTCCTTCTCGCTCGCCTGGACCCTGGCGTTCATGATCGCTCTCGCGGGGAGATTTTTCGCATGAGCGAAAACAGCCTGTGGGATGCGTCCGTCATTGCTATCCTCGCCATCGCCTGCGCGGTCTATATCGGGCGGCGGGCCCTCCGCCTGTTCGGAAAGGGCGGGGGCGCCTGCGGTTCCTCGTGCTGCTCGGGCGGGTCCGGCTGCGACGCGGGGCCGGTGGCGGAGAAGGGCAAAGGGACCTCGGATCGCGCGTGACGGGCGTCTTTTTCCCTGCCGCAAGGCCTTCACGACAGGGCCGTTGAAGCCGCGCGCGAAGTGCTTTATGTGTTTCGCGGAGGATGGGCGCGCTCGCGGGTGAGGCCTTCCCGGAAATCCGGCTTCGGATCGAGGCCTTCAGCAAAGGACCGACCATGTCACATAGCCCCGTGCGTGCCGCCCTGTGCGGCTTGATGGCCCTGGTGGCCGCGTCCCCCGCCCTGGCCGCGAAGGACGCGGTGATCGCGGTGGTGAACGGCGTCGAGATTCACCGGTCGGCCCTGGACAAACTGATGGAGGCTCAGCCCCAGCTCAAGGGCGCGCCGATCAACGTGATCTACGAGCCGCTGCTCAACCATCTGGTCAGCAGCGAACTGATCCTGATCGAGGCGCGCAAGGACAAGCTCCAGGACGAACCCGCGTTCAAGGCGCAGATGAAGGACGTCGAGGCCCAACTCCTGCGCAAGACCTTCCTCTCCAAGGCCGTCAGCGGGCAGATCACCGATGCGTCGCTGAAGACCCATTACGACAAGCTGATCAAGGATGTTCCCTCGAAGGAGGAAATCCACGCCCGTCACATCCTCGTCGCCAGCGAGGCCGAGGCCAAGGCCGTCATCACCGAGATCAAGACCGGGGCCAAGTTTGCTGACGTGGCGGCCAAGAAGTCCACCGACGCCTCGAAAAGCCGTGGCGGCGATCTTGGGTTCCTGCCGCGGGATGCCCTGGTCGATGCGTTCGCCGAGGCGGCCATGAAGCTCAAGCCCGGGGAAATGACCCAGACGCCGGTGAAGACCCCGTTCGGCTGGCATGTGATTCTGTTCGAAGGGACGCGCATGGCCAAGCCCGACTTCGCCGAGGTCAAGGACGAGGTCCGGGCGGACTTGGTCGAAAAGCTGGTTCAGAAGGTGGTGGAAGGGTTGACCGCGAAGGCGACCATCCAGCGCTTCTCCCCCGACGGCGCTCCGTTGGCCCCCAAGGCGGATTCCAAGTGACGGAAAGGCGTGGATACAAGTCATGACCGACGCAGTCTCGCCGCTGGCTCCCAAGTCTTTTCCCTCGTTGCCCTCCATCGCCGGGGTGCGCCTCGCGGCCCATGCCTGCGGCATCCGTTACAAGGGCCGTCCCGACCTTCTGTTCGTTGAAATGGCTCCCGGCACCACCGCCGCCGGAGTCTTCACCCGGTCGAAGACGTGCTCGGCTCCGGTGGATTGGTGCCGCGAGGCGGTGGCCGACGGCAAGGGGCGGGCGCTGGTGGTCAACTCGGGCAACGCCAATGCCTTCACCGGGCAGGCGGGCGCCCGGTCCGTGCGCCATACCGCCGAGGCGGCGGCGCGGGTGGTCGGCTGTTCCCCGCGCGAGGTCTACGTCGCCTCCACCGGCACCATCGGGGCGCTTCTCGATGAAAGCAAGATCACGGCCGTTCTTCCCGAACTGCACGCCCGGGCGTCCGAGGCGGCGTGGGCGGAGGCCAGCCACGCCATCATGACCACCGACACCTACCCCAAGACCTCCACCCGCACGGCGGAAATCGACGGGGTCACGGTCCGGATCGCGGGCATCGCCAAGGGGTCGGGCATGATCGCGCCCGACATGGCGACCATGCTCGGCTTCGTGTTCACCGACGCCGCCCTCTCCGCCAAGGTCCTGCGCAAGCTGTTGGCCCGTGGGGTGGACCGCAGCTTCAACGCCATCACCGTGGACAGCGACACCTCCACCAGCGACACCTTGCTGCTGTTCGCCACCGGTCAGGCCGGAAACCGGACCGTGGCCGAGGCCACCGATTCGCGTCTGAAGGATTTCCGGCGCAAACTCGACGAGGTTCTTCTGGACCTGGCGCATCAGGTGGTGCGCGACGGCGAGGGCGCGAGCAAATTCGTCACCGTCAAGGTCACCGGCGCCGCCGGTGCCCGGGCGGCGCGCCGGATCGGTCTCGCCATCGCCAACTCGCCGCTGGTCAAGACCGCCATCGCCGGCGAGGACGCCAACTGGGGACGGGTGGTCATGGCGGTCGGCAAATCGGGGGAAAAGGCCGACCGGGACAGGCTGCGCATTTCCATGGGCGGGATTCCCGTGGCTTTGAACGGAGGTCTGGTCCCCGGCTATGACGAAACGCCGGTGACCGCCCACATGAAGGGCCAGGAGATTCTGATCGAGGTCGATGTGGGAGTCGGCAAGGGCAAGGCCACGGTGTGGACCTGCGATCTGACCCACGCCTATATCGACATCAACGCCGCCTACCGCACCTGATCGCCGTGGCCGGTCCGGGAGGCTGTTGGGACGCGCCCTTTCCCCTTCCCAGGACCGGGCTTCCCCTGGTGCTGGTCTCGGCGGTCGCCCTTCTCGACCCGGACAACCGCGTCCTGCTCGCCCAACGGCCTCCGGGCAAGAGCATGGCCGGGTTGTGGGAGTTTCCGGGCGGCAAGGTCCAACCGGGAGAAACCCCGGAAGCCGCCCTGATCCGGGAACTCGACGAGGAACTGGGGATCGACGTCCGCGCAAGCTGCCTCGCCCCCCTGTCGTTCGCCTCCCACAGCTACGAGGACTTCCACCTGTTGATGCCGGTCTATGCCTGCCGGACCTGGAAAGGCCGGGTGACGGCGCGGGAAGGCCAGCAACTCGCCTGGGCGGGAATCGGAAAACTCGCCTCCTACCCGATGCCTCCGGCCGACGTTCCCCTGATCGCGATTCTGCGGGATTGGCTGTGACGTTTCGGGTGCGAGCACGGTGTCAGGCTGGCGGTGGTTGGGGCAGGTTCTTTCCCTCGCAACTCCGCTTGCCGCGTCGAGGAGCCAAATGGCGATCCCGCACAACGGATTCTCAGGAAACCCCGCCCGTCTTGATCGCCCGCCAGACCGAAACGGCCTGAAGGGTTTCGGCCACGTCGTGGACCCGTAGGATGGCGATGCCCTGATCGAGGGCGGCCAGGGCCGCCGCCAGGGAACCGGCGAGCCGTTCCTTGGGGGGTTCCTCGCGGCTCAAATGGGCGATGAAACGCTTGCGGGAAACCCCGAGCATCACCGGGCAACCGAACCCGTGGAACAGGGTAAGGCGCCCCAGAAGGTCGATGTTGTGCGCCACGGTCTTGCCGAAGCCGATGCCGGGGTCGATGCACAGCCGGTCCAGGCCGATTCCCGCCGCGACGCAGGCCGATATTCTTTCCGTCAAGGCGTCGTACACATCCAGAGGGGCATAGTGGTAGATCGGCCCCTCCTGCATGGAGGCCGGCTCGCCGCGCATGTGCATCAGGATCACGGAGGCCCCGCTGCGGGCCGCCACGGCCAGGGACTCCGGGTCTCCGCGCAGGGCGGTGACGTCGTTGATGATGCGGGCACCCGCCTGGGTCGCCGCCGCCATCACGGCGGAGTGGCGGGTATCGATGGAAACCAGGGCGCCGCGATTCGCCAACTCGCGGACGACGGGAAGGACCCGGCCGATTTCGACGTCCAACGGCACCGGCTGGGCCCCGGGGCGGGTCGACTCGCCGCCCACGTCCAGAATATCGGCCCCCGCCTCCAGAAGGGCCACGCCATGGGAAACGGCCGAGGCCGGGTCGGCGTGCTCGCCTCCGTCGGAAAAGCTGTCGGGGGTGACGTTGACCACGCCCATGACCCGGGGGCGGTCGAGGGAAAGTCCGGCGAAGGGAGGACGCGGGCGGGTCAGGCGGGCGATCCGGGCCTCGACCTGGGCCAGAAACGCGGCTCCGTGCCTCTCCGCCCAGGGCCGCACCCCCTCCACCGGAGTGACCGCGGCGCTGATGACGCCCTGGCGCCGGAGGATCATCTCGCAATCGACGAACGCCAGAACGCCGCCGGCAAGGCGCTTTCCCCGGCCCACCCCCACGGCCAATTCGGCCGAGGTGGACGAGACGATGCCCAGGGGGACGATGTAGAGACCATCCCTGGCGGAGACGGCGGCCTTCGCCGCAGGGGCCTCCTCACTCATAACGATCGCTCATGACGGATCAGGCTCGCGGCTGGGGTTCGGGGCCGGGAGGGCTGAAGCCCGCCGCTGGCGGCTTTCGCCCCGTGGCGCTGGTCGGCGGCACCGAGGCGCGGGGCGCGCTGTCCCCTGGGGCATCGTCCTCATCCTTGCGGATCACCGGCTCGCCCGCAAGCAAGGCCCGGATTTCCTCGCCGCTCAGGGTTTCGTAGTCCAAAAGCCCCTTGGCCAGCGTTTCCAGTTCGTCACGGTGGGTGGACAGGATTTCCCGCGAACGGGCGAACGCCGCGTCCACGATCTTGCGGACCTCCTCGTCGACCTGCCGCGCGGTCTCGTCCGAGATGTTCTTGTGCTGGGTCACGGAGTGCCCGAGGAAAACCTCCTGGTCCGGCGAGCCATAGGACAACGGCCCCATCTTCTCGCTCATCCCCCACTCGGTGACCATGCGCCGGGCGATATCGGTCGCCATCCGGATGTCCGACGAGGCCCCGGTGGTGATGTGATCGGCCCCGAACACCATCTCCTCGGCGACGCGCCCCCCCATGGCCACGGTCAGATCGGCTTCCAGCTTGGCGCGCGACGTGGAGATGCGGTCGCCTTCCGGCAGACGCATGACCATGCCGAGGGCGCGCCCGCGAGGAATGATCGTCGCCTTGTGCACCGGATCGGAGTGCACCAGATGGACGGCGCAGATGGCGTGCCCGCCCTCGTGGTAGGCGGTCAGGCGCTTTTCCTCCTCGGTCATGACCATGGAGCGGCGTTCGGCCCCCATCAGCACCTTGTCCTTGGCGGCCTCGAACTCGGCCATGGTCGCCACCCGCTTGCCACGGCGGGCGGCCAGCAGCGCGGCCTCGTTCACCAGATTGGCGAGGTCGGCCCCGGAGAAGCCGGGCGTGCCCCGCGCTAGAATCTTCGGCACCACGTCCGGTCCGAGCGGCACCTTGCGCATGTGGACCTTCAGGATCTTTTCCCGGCCGAGCATGTCCGGGTTGGGCACCACCACTTGGCGGTCGAAGCGGCCCGGGCGCAGAAGAGCCGGGTCCAGAACGTCGGGGCGGTTGGTCGCGGCGACCAGGATCACCCCTTCGTTGGACTCGAAGCCGTCCATCTCCACCAGCAACTGGTTCAGAGTCTGCTCGCGTTCGTCGTTGCCGCCTCCGAGCCCGGCGCCGCGATGGCGGCCGACGGCGTCGATTTCGTCGATGAAGATGATGCAGGGCGCGTTTTTCTTTCCCTGCTCGAACATGTCGCGGACCCGGCTGGCGCCGACGCCGACGAACATCTCGACGAAGTCCGAGCCGGAAATGGTGAAGAACGGTACGTTGGCCTCACCGGCGATGGCGCGGGCGAGCAGGGTCTTACCGGTTCCCGGAGGTCCCACCAGCAGGCATCCCTTGGGAATCTTGCCGCCCAGCCGCTGGAACTTCTGGGGGTCCTTCAGGAACTCGACGACTTCCTCCAACTCCTCTTTGGCCTCGTCGATTCCGGCGACGTCCTCGAACGTGACGCGCCCCGACTTTTCGGTCAGAAGGCGGGCCCGGGACTTGCCGAACCCCATGGCCTTGCCGCCCCCGGCCTGCATCTGGCGCATGAAGAACACCCACACGCCGATCAGCAACAGCATCGGGAACCAGGAAATCAGGACGCTCCAGAGCGTCGGCACGTTCTCCTCGCTCGGCGCGGCGGTGATGCGCACCCCGTTTTCGCGCAACGCCGGCACCATCGTCGTGTCGTCCGGCGCATAGGTGGAGAACGGCCGGCCGTCGTTGAAGTGCCCGAAGATGGTGCTGCCCTGGATGGTGACGTCGCGCACTTCGCGCCGTTCCACTTCGGCCATGAAGTCGGAAAACGGCATGGTGAACGCCTGCCCGCGCTGGGGCGACGTCTGAAACATGTTGAAAAGCGCCACCAGCAACAGGCCGATGATGACCCAAAGAGCCAGATTCTTACCGGAATTCAAATCCAGGATCCTTTCATGGGCTCCAAGCCGCCGCCACTCTCATACCCCTCGGGTTCAGATGGCCCCCCGCCCACCACGAAACAAGGGGCGCGAAACAAGGGGCCATCCGACCGAAGCGACGGGAACGCCGGGGGCAAAGGCCACCGCTCCCACGCCCATCCACGATCGACTATAGCCCAGGTGAGGCACGGCGAGAACCACTTCCGCGCAGAAAAGAGCCGGAAGAGTCGCGCGCACGTCGTGTGGGAGTTGCCCCCGCGCGCGCCGGTCCAGGGAGTCCGCGATCCGCGCCCATCCCTTTGCCCCCAGCGCGGCGATGGTGGCGCCTTCCGGCAGGCCGTTCCCCGTCTCGACGACAAAGCGGCGGTCCCAGAAAATTCTGCCGGACGGAGTTGCCGGCACGGCCTCGGTGACGGCGGCGGGCTCGCGGCCGAGGAGGATGCCTTCCCGATACGGCCTGGTCCGGCGGCCGCCCAGGGTCCATCCCCGCCCCCCCCCGTCCGCCATGGCGCCGTACAGCCGCGCGAGCCGTTCATGGCGCGGAGGATAGGCCCCCCCGCCGATGGCGGCGATCAGACGCGCCAGCGCCCGCAGACCGATGTCCTCGGGAGCCGCCAGGAAGCCCGGAAGATCGATCAGGGCATACCCCGTCGGGTCCACCCGGACCGTTCCGGCCAGCATGGCGGCCGTTGTCTCCTCCAGGACCGCCCGCGCCCTCCCCAGGCGAAACGTCGTTTCCGCCACCCGCCCACCGGTGATCCCCCCGGATTCGAGGGCCGGGAGCAACGTCCCGCGAACCCGCACCCGCGCGAAAGCCGGGTCCCGATTGCTCGGGTCCTCGATCCAGGATTGGCCGAAAGCCGTCGCCGTGGCCTCCAGCCGTGCCCGGGGCACATCGAGCAGGGGCCGCAACAGCCTGCCGAAAGCCCGAAAACTCACCGGCGACATGGCGGAGAGACCGACCACCCCGCTCCCCCGTCCAAGGCGCAGCAGAAAAGTTTCCGCCTGATCCTCGCGGTTGTGGGCCAGGGCGAGATGGAGAACCCCGGCACCCCGGCACCACTCTCCGAGAAGCCGGTGCCGGGCTTCCCGCGCGGCGGCCTGAACGCCGTGACGGGGCTTCGGCCCCGCCCAGTTCAGGATCGCATGGGCGATCCCCCTCGCCCGGAGCCATGCTCCCACGGTCGTCGACTCGGTTGCCGACTCGGGCCGCAGGCCATGGTCCACGGTCAGAGCGGTGACGGTCCCGCCTCGGTCCCGTGCCCAGCGGTCCAGCAGCAGGCAGAGAGCCATGCTGTCGACTCCGCCGGAGACACCGACGGCCAGACGGGGAGGGGCCTCGAACGGCTCCACCTGGGCCATCAGCGCGGCAAATTCAGCCGCCGGGACCGGATCGGTCATGGGAGGAGGGAAGGGGGGAGGAGGGGAGGAGGGCGGAAGACCGGCG
>JADGDA010000073.1 GCA_015228695.1 Alphaproteobacteria bacterium | reverse complement strand
GTCCGTCCTCGATGGCCGGGTAGCACCCGACGCATTTCTCGGACGTCCGGGTCATCATGTTGAAGAAGGCCTTCTTGTACGGGCACCCCTTCACGCACTCGCGGTAGCCCCGGCACCGGCTCTGATCGAGGAGCACGATCCCGTCTTCCGGCCGCTTGTAGACCGACTGCCGCGGGCACGAGCCGACGCACGCCGGATAGCTGCAATGATTGCAGATACGCGGCAGATAGAACATCCAGTTGTTGTGCGGCCCTTCAAGATGCGCCCCCTGGGCCATCATCCCGAGGCTGTCGTCCTCGCCCAGGTTGGGGTTGGCGTAGTCCAGGTCGTCGGGCAGATACCCCACCACCCGCTCGCCATCCGGCGCGCCCTCGAAGATGGTCTTGCCCTTGTAGGGGGCGGTTCCCACCAGTTCCTGGACGCCCAGCTTGTCGAGAACCTTCACGTCCCATCCCAGGGGATAGTAACCGTAGGGCTTGCTCTCGACGTTGTTCCAGAACATCGCCTCCTGACCGCGCCCGGAGGTCCAGGTGGTCTTACAGGCGACCGTGCAGGTTTGACAGGCGATGCACTTGTTCAGATCCATCACCATGGCAAACTGGCGTTTTGCCCGAACACCCTCGTAGGGATACTCCATTTCCCGCCCGAGCTGCCAGTTGTAGACTTTCGGCATTGGCCGTGCTCCTCAATCTTGGATGACCGGGGTTCAAGACTTGACGAATTCGCCGCGCAGGTACCGGACCAGGGCCGCGTTCTCCACGGTAGGCCGGAAACCCAAGGCGACGGGACGCCACAGCCCCTTGCCCCCGATGCCGCCGTCCTCCGCCTTGGTGAAGCGGGCGAACGATTCGCGTGGGGCGCTGGTGACGCAGTGAACGTCGACGTTGAAGCCCTTCGTGATTTCGTTGGTCCATGACTTGCGGCTGATCATGGTCGCCGTCTGATGGGTGGGTTTCAGCCACGACCGGGTCAGACTCTGATGGCCGCCGTAACGGAACAACGCTTGGTAATGGGTCTCGGCGTTCTTGGCCAGCCCGTCGGGGCGGCTTTCGTGCGCCTTCACCGTGCCCGGAGTCGCCATGTAGCCGTTGAACCACATCCGGGTGACCCCGCGCGGGGTGCCGGGATAGTAACGGGCGCGGGCCATCAGGCGGGCCACCTTGTACTGCTCCTTGCGGGCGGGATCGTCCCAGCCCCGGAAGGGCAGATCGGTGGGATCGCCGTCGATCCAGACGTAATCGCCGTCGAAGACCCCCATCGCCTTGGCGTCCTCGGGGTTGATGTCCACGTACATCTCGCCGGTGCCGGGCGTGCGCTTGTCGCGCCGGTACATGTCGCCGAAGGGTCCGAACAGCGCCGCCATGAAGTCGGTGTCGATGGGCATGGTATGGGCGCCGTGCCGGTATTTCGGCGTGTGGAAGATGTGGGTCCAGCCCTTGGGCATCAGCGGATGCTTGGTCTGCATCAGCTCCGCCGTGGTCAGGACGGTGTTGCGCATCTGCCGGGTGATGTGATCGCGGCTGTCGGCCGGAATGTTCCAGTCGGCCGGGGTCTTCGGCCGCATGGCCGGATGCTTGGCGGACACGATGGCGCAGGGCTCGTAGAACGTCGCCTCGGCGGGCTCGCGGTGGACCGGCAGGTTCTCGCCCGCCTCGATGAATTCCACCTCGGGCCGGTAGTATTCAAGCCGCCCGGTCTTGGTGTACCAGGGCTTGGACTCCTGCACCTGCTCGTAGCTGTTGATGCGCGGATAGGTGCGGGTGTTCATCAGGGCGGGCACGCCGACCTTGGCCTTGGCCTCCAGTTCGGCGACCTTGTAGCCCTTGAGCGGGGTCGACCCGTCGATGATGCGTTGCAGATAGACATCGACGCGGTCCTCGGCGACGAACTTCCACATCTGCGCGAAGCGGTCGTCCCCGGTGATCTTGGCCATCTGCTTGGCCACGCCGGCATAGGTCTCGATGTCGGGAACCGTCTGGAACGCCCGCTTGATCGGCGTGCGCGGATAGAGCTGGACGAAGGGATTGGTGTTCGAGGCCGTCATATCGACCTGCTTGAACTCCATCCACGAGTCGACCCCATAGACGATATCGCTGAACTCGCAGGACGCCGTCCACCACCATTCGTTATAGGCCACGACCTCGGCGCGGGGCAGCGTGTTGAAAACCACGTCGTAGAAGCCCTTCTGGTTGCCGAGGCTCGAATTGGAGTTGACCTGCCAGATGGTCTTGGTCGGGGTCGGAACGTGGGGACCGACGGTGATCTTCTTGTTGCCGGCCTTCATCAGGCGCTCGCCGTTGGCCCAGTAATGCATGGACTCCGGGCGGATCATCGGCTTGACCTTGACCGGTCCGGCGGCATCCAGTTGCAGATTGAACGGATCCTCCAGGACATAGCGGGGAACGCCGGAGAACAGGGTGTTCTTGTAGGTGCCGGCATAGGAACCGATGTTGCCCCCATGGCGGCCCAGGCTGCCCACGAGGCCCAGCACCAGCAGAATGGCGCGGTCCTTGTTGTCGTTGTTCCAGAACTGGTTCGGCCCCATGCCGACGGCAATCAGCGTCTTGCCCCCGCTCGCGGCGATGGAACGGGCCAGGGACAGGGTCGCCGTTTCCGGGGCCCAGGTGATCTGACGCACCTTGTCCGGGGTCATGGAGTCGTCCAGGTACTGCTTGACCAGTCCGAAGACGGGTTGGACCTCGACCGTCTTGCCGTCGGTGGTGGTCAGGGTGAACTTGCCTTCCAGGGCCGGAGTGATCCCCCGGTCGGCGAAGTGGATACCCAATTCGTCGTGGGTAACCGCCACCGGCTTGCCGCCGTCGGCGTCCCACATGACGAAATCACCGAACTCCTTGGCATATGCGGCGGGAATCTGCTTGCCCTGCTGCATGGTGGTCGCCACGGCCGCCTCGCCCTCCGCCAGAACCTTGGTCCAGTTCTGCGGCACTCTGTTCTTGTGGTCCGGGAAGACGTCGCTCGCCTTGAGCCGCTCCAGGGTGTCCATCCGGACCAGGGTCGGCAGATCGGTGTAGTTGGCGACGAACTTCTTGTCGTAGAGGTTCTCCTTCATGATCACCTGGGCCAGCCCCAGGGCGAACGCCGGGTCGGTGCCGGGGCGGATCACGATCACCTCGTCGCACTTGGACGCCGTCGCCGAGTACTCCACGGTGACCGCCACGGTCTTGGTCCCCTTGAGACGCGCCTCGGTCATCCAGTGACTGTCGGGCATCTTGGTGGTGATCCAGTTCATGCCCCAGGCGACGATCAGCTTGGAGCTTTCCGTGTCGAACAGCTCGAAGTCGTTGGTCTGGTCTCCGGTCACCATCGGATGGCCCGGAGGCAGGTCGGTGTGGAACGAATAGGAGTCCCAGGTTCCGGCGCCACGGGCCTTGTCGGCTCCAACGTTGCGGATCTGGGCGTCGAGCAACGACATGCCGTTGGCGAACCGGAACGCGCCGAAGATGCGGGTGGCGCCCTGCTTGGCCATACCGCCGCGGAACTTCTCGACCCGCACGCCCGAGCCGTCCACCGCCGCCACCATGTCCGGGTCATAGCCCTGGGTGGTCAGGAACTTCTTGCCCTGATCGCCGCTGTAGGTCTTGGCGACGTTGACAAGCGCCTTGGCGTGGTAGGCGTAGGCCTCGTCGTGGCTCATGCGGACCCACGAATCGCTGCCGCGATTCATCAACTCCTTCGGCGGAGCGCCGGTCTCGGGATCACGCGGGAAGCCCCGGTCCGCCCATTCCTTGAATCCCTTGCGGATGAAGGCGCCGTTGACCCGGCGGTCGCCGTAGAACCGCCGCGCCAGCACCAGCCCCTTCTGACAGCAGCGCGGGTCCCAGCGGTGGGAAGCGGTGTTGCCGTAAAGATCCTCCGCCTTGCCGTAGCCGTAGGTCGGCTCGATCCGCACCACCACGTTGTTTTTCACGAAGGCGTGAAGCAAACAGTTGTGGGTGTCGTTGGGGCAGCAGAGGAAGGTGAATTTCTCGTCGGTGCGGAAGATGTCGCGGTACATGTGCTCCCAGCCACGGCTCGGATATTGAGCCAGCGGGTTGTCGACCGCCACAGGAGCCAGATAACCGTATTGGGCGAACGCAGCCTTCTGGGTGGCGACCACCCCGAATCCCGCAGCGCCCATCATTTTCAAAAACCGACGCCGCGACGGCGTGTGTCCTTGGCCGACAGCCATGGTGCGTTCTCCCTGAACCGTCAATTCCGATAGGCGGGACCCCCGCCTCGTCCGATAGGCGGGACCCCCGCCTTGGGGAAGGAGAATAACCATACCACAAAAATGGGGAATTGACTTTGGGTAAGTCGCGTTGACTTTTGATAAGCCCACGACGCTGCCCCCCCCCAAAAGAGTGGCGCCCGGTCAGGGGGGTAACCGGGCGCCGTTCGCTCCTCTTGGAGCGCGAGGGTCGGTGGGGGAACCTCCCTCGCTGGGGGCGACGCCGTTGCAGCGCGCCCTGCGTACTCAGTAATGTGGTATGACCACTTGAGTTTGACCATTGCAAATAACGCATGGCTGGCATGCGTAAATGGAGATGCTCAGGCCGTTGATCGGGTTGTCTTTTTTGCCGCATACGCGCGGCAGTCATTTCCGAAGGCGGTGAACAGGGAACGGGAGAGGGCATCCTCGCGCCAATTCCATTCCGGATGCCACTGGACTCCGACGGCGAGGGAGGCACTGGCATCCACCCGCACGGCCTCGATCAGACCATCGGGGGCCCTGGCCTCGACGACGAGACCCGGAGCCAATTGGCGGATTCCCTGCCCGTGCAGCGAGTTCACCCGGACCTTGTCACAGCCGCACAGCCGCGCGAGCAGCCCGCCGGGCACGAGTTCGACGGCGTGGGCCGGGCCGAACTGCCGGTCCACCGAGTCCTCCGGCTTGGCGCGGTGGTCCATTTTGTCCGGCTCCTCCTGAACGCGCTGATACAGGGTGCCGCCCAGAGCCACGTTGAGTTCCTGGATGCCCCGGCAAATGGCGAGCAGCGGGATGCCCATCCGGATACAGGCGCGGATCAGGGGAACCGTGGTAGCATCCCGGTCCTCGTCATGGAGGAGTCCGGGCCGGCTGATTTCGTCGCCGTAGTGGGTGGGGTGGACGTTGGACTTGCTGCCCGTCAGAAGAAGCCCGTCCAGATGCTCCACGACCTCATCGACGTTCAAAAGATGGCCCAGGGCCGGAATCATGAACGGCAACCCGCCCGAGCATTCCACCACCGCCGTGAGATAAAGTTCCGGGGCCGCGTGAAAGGGCAGATCCTCTCCGGGAACGGGCTTGACGCAGGCGGAAACTCCGATCACCGGGTGTCGACTCATGACGCGCGTTGTCCTCTATTGAGCGGCGGGCTTGGAAAACTTCGGATCGTAGAACTCGAACAGTTCCGGAGCAAGGGTCACGCCCCGTTCGGCCCCGAACAACGATACCGTCACCACCTGCCCCTGGGCGTCGCGGACCCTCCATTGCTTCAGCGCCAGGGGGTTCTCGCTCAGCAGCATCGTCAACTCCCCCGCCGCCCGGTCCTCGGTCTGCACGACGCTGATTTCCAGCGCCCCGGGAAGGCGGTGGACCTCGGTGACGGTCACATCGCCGCTCAGCGCGATCTTGGGACGCAACAGGATGCCCGCCGGGGAACTGTCCAGACCAAGGTAGGTGACCTGTTCCAGCTTCCTGTCGTGGAAAATCAGAAACCGCCCGTCGGCGACGACCTCGATATCATCAGGGGGGTCATAGTTCATCCGCATCCGCCCCGGCCGGGACAGATACAGCTCGCCCTCGGCATAGGCGCCGTTCGCGGACATTTGCAGGAACCGCGCCTTCAAGGTGGACACGGCGTTGAGATAACGTTCGACCTGATCGATGATGGCCGTCTCCGCGGCGCCGAAGGACGCGCCCCGCGCGGCCCCCCCCCATGCCCCGAGGAGAATCGACACCACCAGAAAAATCCATGTTCCCAAGCTGCGCACGCGCGTTACCCCGATGTTGTCCGTTCAGGCGCGCCCGCCCGCCGGGGGGAGCACTTCCCGCTTGCCGGCGTGGTTGGGCTGACTGACCACGCCCTCGGCCTCCATGCGCTCGACGAGGCGCGCGGCGCGGTTATAACCGATCTGGAGCTGGCGCTGGATGAAGCTGGTGGATACCTTGCGCTCCCGCAGAGCGATCGACACCGCCTGATCGTAGAGATCGTCGCCGCTGCCGCCCTTGTCCGCTCCGGCGCCATCGGCCTCGTCCTCCTCCTTGGTGACGGATTCGATGTAGGAGGGCTCGCCCTGCTCGCGCAGATGCCGGACCACCGTCTCCACCTCGCCGTCGGACACGAACGGTCCGTGCACCCGGGTGACCCGACCGCCGGCCGCCATGTACAGCATGTCGCCCTGCCCCAGAAGCTGTTCCGCGCCCTGCTCGCCCAGGATGGTGCGGCTGTCGATGCGCGAGGTCACCTGGAAACTGATCCGGGTCGGGAAATTGGCCTTGATGGTGCCGGTGATCACGTCCACCGAGGGACGCTGGGTGGCCATGATTAGGTGGATGCCGGCGGCGCGCGCCATCTGCGCCAGGCGCTGGATGGCGGCCTCGACGTCCTTGCCGGCGACCATCATCAGGTCGGCCATTTCGTCCACCACCACCACGATGAACGGAAGCGGATCGAGGGCGAGTTGCTGTTCCTCGTAGATGGGTTTTCCGGTTTCCGGATCGAACCCGGTCTGCACGGTGCGGTTCAGGCTCTGCCCGGCCGCGCGGGCCTCCGCGACCCGTTGATTGTAGCCGCCGATGTTGCGCACGCCGAGCTGGGACATGGCGCGATAGCGGTTCTCCATCTCCCTGACCGCCCATTTGAGCGCCACCACCGCCTTGCCGGGTTCGGTGACGACCGGAGCCAGAAGGTGGGGAATGCCGTCGTAGACCGACAGTTCCAGCATCTTGGGATCGATCATGATCAGACGGCACTGGGCCGGACTGAGGCGGTAGAGTAGCGACAGGATCATGGTGTTGACGGCGACCGATTTGCCCGACCCGGTCGTGCCCGCGATCAAAAGGTGGGGCATGCGCGCCAGATCCACATAGTACGGCCCGCCGCTGATGTCCTTGCCGAGCACCAGAACGAGGTGTCCGGGTCCGCTGTGGAATTGATCCGAGGCCAGAAGCTCGTGCAGGTAGACCATTTCCCGCTTGGCGTTGGGCAGTTCGATCCCGATCACGCTTTGCCCCGGCACCACGGCGATCCGGACCGCGAGCGCGCTCATGGAGCGGGCGATATCGTCGGCGAGACCGATCACGCGCGAGGTCTTGGTGCCGGGGGAGGGCTCCAGTTCATAGAGGGTGACGACGGGTCCGGGACGGACCTTGACGATCCGTCCCTGGACGCCGAAGTCCTGGAGGACCGATTCCAGGATACGGGCGTTCTGGGTCAGGCCGTCCTCGTTGACCTTCTGCCCACGCGCGTTGGCGGGCTGCGGGGTAAGGAAATCCAGGCTCGGGGCCACATAGCCGCCGGTCCCGCCGGGCGTTTCCAGCGGCAAGGACCCCTGGCGCGCCTTCGTCGCCCGCTTGCTGGGAGTGGAGGGAGTCCGAGGGGCCACCAGATCGTTCGGCAGATCGCGGGGAGGAGTGAGGGGGGCCGCGTCCGCCCTGCCCCGGTCCCCGTCGCCGGGGGAAGCGGCGGGCTCCTCCGGCTCCGGGTCCCCCGGATCGAGGGCCGGACCCGGGGGGTGCCGCATCCGGGCGCCGGAGGACGCCACCGTCGGCTCATGGCGATGGCGCGCCGCGCCCACCGCATATCCGGCCGCCGACCTTGCCAGTCGCCCTCCGAGCAGGGTCAGCCGCCAGCCGGCAACGGCCATTCTGACCGCCGCGCGCCACTCCGCCAGAACGATGCCGAGGGAAAACAGGATCAACGGCACAGCGACGGCCAGCGACAGCAGCGCCACCGCCCAGCGCCAGTCGCCGCCGAGCCCGACCATGGCGAGAGCCTGCTCCGCCCGGTCGAGCAGCAGACGGCCGGCGAAGCCCCCCGGATGCGCCGCCGGGGGCCAGAACCATCCTCCGGGCAGAAGGGTCACGGCGACGGCCGCCAGCACGTTCCCGAACGGCGCGACGATCCACCTCAGCCACATCGCGGGAACGGTCTGCGCCGCGAGCAGCCTCAGTCCCCAGACGACCATCCACGCGACCGGGAGAACCGACGAGGCCCCGAACGCCTGGACCAGAAGGTCCGACACCACCGCTCCGGGCCACCCCAGGGTGTTCAGCGCGATTCCGTCCGTCGCGGTGTTCAGCGAGGGGTCCTGCGGGCGATAGCTCGCGAGGGACAGGGCGAACAACCCGCCCAGGGCAAGAAGCGCGAGACCGGCCAGACGCAGCCCGAGACGCTCCAGATAGCGGGCGGCTCCCGGAGGAAGGAAGGCGGTCTTGAGATTCTGGTCCGCGGGTCCCATCGTCACGCCACTCTAAAGAATATCGCGGATGCGCCGCAGCGCGGCCTCCGTCGTTTCCTGGTCATGGACCAGGGCCACGCGGATGTACCCGGCTCCGGGATTGACGCCGTTGGCGGTCGGGCGGGCGAGGTAGGCGCCCGGCAGGACGCGAATGGCGGCCTCCCGCCACAACGCCTTCGCGGCCTCCTCGCCGTCGCCGACCTTCAGCCACAGAAAGAAGCTGCCCGGGGGACGCCTGAACCCGAACCGCCCCCCGAGAATGCGTTCCGCCGCGTCGATCTTGGCCCGATAGAGGGAACGGCTCCGGTCCACATGATCCTCGTCGCGCCAGAGAACCGTCGCGGCGGTCAGAACCGGCAGGGGCGTCACCGCCCCCCCATAGGCGCGCAGGCGCGCAAAAGCGGCGATGAGCGCCGGATCGCCGGCGACGAACCCGGAGCGCAAGCCCGGCACGCTGGAGCGTTTCGACAGCGAGTGGAACACCAGGACGTTGCCGAGGTCCCCCCCCATGCGCGCGCAGACCTCCAGGGCTCCGACGGGCGGGTCGCGGTCGTAGATTTCGCTGTAACACTCGTCCACGGCCAGAACGAAGTCATGCCGGCGCGCCAGCCGGATCGCACGTTCCAGCGCGTCCGCGCCCATGATCGCGCCCTGGGGATTGGCGGGCGAGCACAGATAGGCCAACGCGGTCCGGTCCAAAACGTAGGGATCGAACATGGTATCGTTCGAGGCGGCGGGCTCCAGCGGGGAGAAATCGGGCAGAAAGCCGGTGCTTTCCCCCGCCTGAAGGAAAACGGCCTCCGCTCCGGCCATCAGCGCGGCCCCCAGGTACACCTGATAGAAGGGATTGGGGATCAGAACCGCCGCCTTGCCCCCGCTTTTGCGGCGGGGCACCACCAGATCGGCGATCGCGTACAGCGCCTCGCGGGTGCCGGCCACCGGCAGGACGTGGCGGTCGGCGTCGAGCATGCCCGCAGGCAGATGGAACCGCCGGTTCAGCCAATCCACGACGGCGCTGCGGAACGCGGGGGTCCCGTTGGTCGGCGGGTAGCGGTTCCACAGGGCGGCGTTGGCGTCGAGAACCTCGCGCAAAAAGGACGGAGCCGCGTGCTGGGGCTCGCCGATCGACATGACCAGCGGAGAAACCGGCGGCGGCGTGATGGGATCGAGTAACGCCCGCAGCCGGTCGAACGGATAATCGGTCAACTGGTCCAGACGATCGTTCAACATTCCCGCCCAAGGCCCCACATCTCTGCCCTACTACCCGCGCCCACGCGGGACTCCAACCCGTCCTATAGCGTATTCCTCTTGCAATTCCCACAATTATACCGGCCACGGCGCGGAATCCGGTTAACGAAAAGCTGACTTGCGTGGGATCGTCACCTTATCATCTCCCTC
>JADGDA010000072.1 GCA_015228695.1 Alphaproteobacteria bacterium | reverse complement strand
AGGGCCTTGAACACTTCGCCGAGAACCGCGCGAAAGCCATCAACCTCGTGCTGACCGGCAGAACCGAATGACCCTGGCCTCTTCCAAACAGCCATTGACGCCGGGACCCGCGCTCGCCCATCCTCCGTTGACCCTTCCTCCGTTGACAGGCCTCGAACCCACGGAAAGCCATGGAACAGGAATTTCACCGCATCAAACGACTGCCGCCCTATGTTTTCGCCGAAGTCAACGCCATGAAGGCGCGTGCCCGCGCCGCCGGCGAGGACATCATCGATTTCGGCATGGGCAACCCCGATCAGCCGACCCCGCGCCACATCGTCCAAAAGTTGTGCGAGGTGGCCGCCGATCCGCGCGCCCATCGCTATTCCGCCTCGAAGGGCATCCCCGGATTGCGCAAGGCCCTGGCCTCCTATTACGGCCGGCGTTTCGGAGTCGACCTGGACCCGGAAACGGAGGTCGTCGCCACCCTGGGATCGAAGGAAGGCCTCGCCAATCTGGCCTCGGCCATCACCAGCCCGGGCGATGTGGTCCTGGTCCCCAATCCCAGCTATCCGATTCACGCCTTCGGCTTCATCATCGCCGGGGGAGTGGTGCGCCACATCCCGGTGACCCCCGACTCCAACATGCTCGACGCCCTGGAGCGGGCGGTGCGCCATTCGGTGCCGAAGCCGGTGGCCATGATCCTCAACTACCCCTCCAACCCGACCGCCCTGGTCGCGGACCTGGAATTCTACGCCCAGGTGGTGGAGTTCTGCCGCCGCCATGAAATCTGGATTCTGTCCGATCTGGCCTACGCCGAAATCTACTTCGACGGCAGGCCGCCGCCCTCGATCCTCCAAGTGCCGGGAGCCAAGGACATCTCGATCGAGTTCACCTCCATGAGCAAGACCTACAGCATGCCGGGCTGGCGGATCGGGTTCGCCGCCGGCAATCGCAAGTTGATCTCGGCCCTGACCCGTATCAAGTCCTACCTCGACTACGGAGCCTTCACCCCGATCCAGGCGGCGGCGACGGCGGCCCTAAACGGCCCGCAGGACTGCATCGACGATATCCGCACCCTCTACCGCGAACGCCGCGACGTGCTGATCGAGGGACTGGCCCAGGCCGGATGGCATATCCCGGTTCCCGCCGCGACCATGTTCGCGTGGGCGCCGATTCCCCCGGCCTTCGCCCATCTCGGATCGGTCGAATTTTCCAAACTGCTCCTCCGCGAGGCCAAGGTGGCGGTGGCGCCGGGGATCGGCTTCGGCGAGCACGGCGACAGCCATGTGCGCATCGCCGTGGTCGAGAACAAGCACCGCACCCGCCAAGCCATGCGCAGCATCAAGACCTTCCTCGCCGACTACAGCCGTGTTCTGGGCGACGCGGAGAGGGCCCGGGCGTCCGCGCCATGAGCGCGCCCCTGAAAATAGCCGTCGCGGGACTGGGCACCGTCGGAGCCGGGACCCTTGCCCTGCTCAAAGGCAATGCCGCGCAGATCGAAAGCCGGTGCGGACGCCCGATCGTGGTGAGCGCCGTCTCCGCGCGCAACCGGGATCGAGATCGGGGAGTCTCCCTCGCGGGCGTCGCTTGGTACGACGATCCGGTCCTCATGGCGTCGGAGGCCGACGCCGAGGTGGTGGTGGAACTGATCGGCGGCGCGGACGGACCGGCCAAGGCCCTATGCGAGACGGCCATCGCCAGAGGACGCCATGTGGTCACCGCCAACAAGGCGATGCTCGCCCACCACGGCACCGCCCTCGCCCGCGCCGCCGAGGCGGCGGGGGTGACCTTGGGATTCGAGGCGGCGGTGGCGGGCGGAATCCCGATCATCAAGGCCCTGCGCGAAGGACTGGTCGCCAACCGGCTTCAGCGGGTCTACGGTATTCTCAACGGCACCTGCAACTATATCCTCACCACCATGCGGGAAACCGGCCGCGATTTCGGCGACGTGCTGAGCGAAGCCCAATCCCTCGGTTATGCCGAGGCCGATCCCAGTTTCGACATCGACGGCGTCGATACCGCCCATAAGCTCGCCATTCTGGCCAGCCTCGCCTTCGGCGCTCCGGTCTCCTTCGAATCGGTTTACGTGGAAGGCATCCGTCACATCACCGCAATGGACATCGAATACGCCGAACAGCTCGGCTACCGCATCAAGCTGCTGGGCCTCGCCCGCCTGTCCGAACACGGAATCGAACAACGGGTCCACCCGTGCATGGTCTCCAAGACCACCGCAATTTCCCGCGTGGACGGGGTGTTCAACGCCGTGGTGGCGGAAGGCGACCAAGTGGGGCGCTCGGTCTACGAGGGACGCGGGGCCGGCGGAGGGCCGACGGCCTCGGCGGTGGTGGCCGACATCGTGGACATCGCCATGGGCCGCCGCGCCCCCACCTTCGGCGTTCCCGTCTCCGCCCTGGAACGGCGTCCCAGCGCCCCCATGGCCCGGCACCGGGGCGCCTATTACATCCGTCTGATGGTCGCGGACCGCCCCGGAGTCTTCGCCGACATCGCCGCCGCGCTCCGCGACGAGGGGGTATCCATGAAGTCGGTGGACCAGCGCAGCCGCAGCCCGGGCGAGTCCGTCCCCGTGGTCATGACCGTCCACGAGACGGAGGAGGAAGCCATGCTCCGCGCCCTGGCCCGCATCGAAGGCATCAACGCGGTCATGGAACCGCCCCGGCTGGTGCGGATCGAGGAACTGTAGCTCAGACCGACGAGCCGATAAATCGGCTCGTCGTATTGCCCAGGGCAACGAACTTAGGTTAACGAAAAGTTAATTTGCATAGGTTTGGCACTCTACCCAACAACCAAAGGTTGTTGTGCGCGGACCAGACGGCGAGACGTGCTGCCGGTGGCGGGATTTACCCCCAATGCCATGTCGGGCGGCACCGCGTGGACGCGTGGGACGAGCCCGCGCATGACGATCGTGTGTTCAGATGACAGAACACGGTACGGGCTCCTTTTCATGTCCAAAACGTCGCCAAACTCTTAAACATGAGCGGAATCAATGCCGCGTACATCAGAGAGCAATAATCATGCCGGACAGCCGTGGGCGCAAGCACGGTGTCACCCTGACGGCGATGGAGGCAGGTTCCTTCCCTCGCAGTCCACTTGCGACGTCGAGGAGCCTAAACATGGTGCGCGCCGGTATCAGACGATCCGGCAAACCTCGTCGAACTCGGGCCGTGGCCCGCGCGGGTATAGGCCGCTCGGGTCGCCGAAGCCCAGGTTACAGAGGAAGTTGGACTTGAAGCGGCCGTCGGGGAAAAACTCCGCGTCCACCATGGCCTTGTCGAATCCGCTCATGGGGCCGCAATCGAGCCCGAGCCCCCGCGCCGCCAGCATCAGATAGGCCCCCTGCAACGTCCCGTTACGGAACGCCGTTTCCTCGATCAGGGCCGCGTTGCCCTCGAACCAGGAGCGGGCATCGGCAAATGGAAACAGCTTCGGCAGCCATTCGTGGAACCGGGTGTCGTGGGCGATGATGGCCGTCACCGGGGCGGCCATCGTCTTGTCCAGATTACCGGGCAGAAGAGCGGGCTTCAGCCGGGCCTTGGCCTCGGGCGACTTGACGAACACAACGCGGGCGGGCTGGCAGTTGGCGCTGGTGGGCGGCATCTTGAACAGGTCGTGGAGGGCGCGAAGGGTTTCGTCCGGCACCGAACTCTCTCGCCATTGGACATGGGTCCGCGCGGCGCGGAACAGAAGGTCGAGTCCGTTGTCGTCAAGGGAATGGAGCATGACGTTCACCCCTCGCCGTTGCCGGTTTTGATCTTGGCCTTGGGCAGGTCGAGCTTGATGTGCAGATCGCGCAACTGTTCTGGCGACACCGACGCGGGAGCCTGCATGAGAAGGTCCTGGGCCTGCTGGTTGAAGGGGAACAGGATCACCTCGCGGATGTTGGGCTCGTCGGCGAGCAGCATGACGATCCGGTCCACCCCCGGCGCGGCCCCGCCGTGGGGCGGAGCCCCGAAGCGGAAGGCGTTGAGCATGCCGCCGAAGTGGGTTTCCACATGCTCCCGCTCGTATCCGGCAATCTCGAACGCCCGGTACATGATCTCCGGCAGATGGTTGCGGATGGCGCCCGACGACAACTCGATCCCGTTGCAGACGATATCGTACTGGTACGCCTTGATGGACAGCGGGTCCTGGGAGTTCAGCGCCTCCAGCCCCCCCTGGGGCATGGAGAAGGGGTTGTGGCTGAAGCCGATCTTCCCGGTGTCCGGATCACGTTCGTAGAAGGGGAAATCCACCGTCCAGCAGAACTTGAACACGTCCTTTTCCAGAAGGTCGAGTTCGGCGCACAGGCGGGTGCGGACCTGACCGGCGAAGGCCGCCGCCTTGTCCGCCTTGTCGCAGGCGAAAAATACCGCGTCGCCGTCCTTGAGCCCGGTCGCGGCCCGGATGGCGTCGATGCGTCCGGGTTCCAGATTCTTGGCGATGGGACCCTTGCCCTGGCCGTCGGCGAAGACAATGTAGCCCAGTCCCCCGGCTCCTTCCTCCCGCGCCCAGTCGTTGAGCTTGTCGAACCAACTCCGGGGCTTGTCAGCGGCTCCGGGAGCGGGAATCGCCCGGACCACCGAGCCCTTGTCGATGCCACGGGCAAAAATGCCGAAGCTCGATCCGCGAAAGGCCTCGGTCACGTCGGCGATCAGCAGCGGATTGCGCAGGTCGGGCTTGTCCGAGCCGTATTTCAGCATCGACTCGTCATAGGGGATGCGCGGGAATGGAGCCTTGGTCACAGCGCGGCCGCCGCCGAACTCCTCGAACACCCCGGCCAGCACCGGCTCGATGGCGTTGAACACGTCCTCCTGGGTGACGAAGCTCATCTCGAAGTCGAGTTGATAGAACTCCCCCGGAGAGCGGTCGGCGCGGGCGTCTTCGTCGCGGAAACAGGGCGCGATCTGGAAATAACGGTCGAATCCGGCGACCATCAGAAGCTGCTTGAACTGCTGCGGCGCCTGGGGGAGAGCGTAGAACTTGCCCGGATGAATCCGGCTCGGCACCAGATAATCGCGGGCGCCCTCGGGGCTCGACGCGGTCAGGATCGGGGTCTGATACTCGATGAACCCCTGTTCGAGCATGCGCCGGCGCAGGCTGGCGATGACGTTGCTGCGTAACAGCATGTTGCGGTGGACGTTCTCGCGGCGCAGGTCGAGGAAGCGGTAACGCAGGCGCATGTCCTCGGGAAATTCCTGCTCGCCGTGAACCAGGATCGGCAGGACGTCGGCCACCGAGCACACCTGGGCCTCCGTCACCTTCAATTCGATCTCGCCGGTGGGAATCTTCGGATTGACGGTGTCGGCCGAGCGCTCCGCCACCGTTCCGGTCAGAGTGACGACGCTTTCCGGCCGCAATCCCTCCAGAATCCCGAACACCGGGCTGGAAACGTCCATCACCGCCTGGGTGACGCCGTAATGGTCGCGGAGGTCCACGAACAGAAGATTGCCGTGATCGCGCTTGCGGTGCACCCACCCGGACAGACGCACGGCGTCCCCCGCGTGCCGGGCGCGAAGCTCTCCGCAGGTATGGGTTCTGTACTGATGCATGCTTCGTTCCTCCGGACGCCACCCCTCCCCTCGCCCCGCCTCCGGCGGGGGCGACGGGGTAACCCACACGGATCAAAGAGCGTTGTCAAGACGTGATGCGGTTTCCGAATTTCCCCTCAGGCGGCGTTCGGCCGCCGGGAGCCGTTGCCGTGGGGGGGGCGGCCTCCCCTGGCGGGCTGGACACGGGAAGGAGGAGCGTTGTTGACGCGCGGTTTCCCCCCGTTGGGCTTGGCCTTGGGCTTGTGCGCCGGGTCGGCGTGGAGGCGGGCGATCGCGTCGGCGTGGTAGGAGTGGTCGCTGTCCACCGGAACCGGGCGGCGGATGGTCTTTTCGATCGCCCGCAGGTGAACGATCTCGTCGGCGTCGCAAAGGGAGACGGCGGCCCCGGAGGTGCCCGCCCGCGCCGTGCGGCCGATGCGGTGGACATAGCTTTCCGGCTCGTTGGGCAGGTCGAAGTTGATGACGTGGGAAATGTTGTCGACGTCGATCCCGCGCGCGGCGATGTCGGTCGCGACCAGGGTGCGCACCCGGCCGGACTTGAACCCGTCGAGGGCACTCTGCCGCGCCCCCTGGGACTTGTTGCCGTGGATGGCGTCGGCGCTGACGGAGCCCTTGCGGAGCTGCTCGACCAAACGGTCGGCTCCGTGCTTGGTCCGGGTGAAGACGATGGCGCGGGTCACCGCGCTGCTTTTCAGCAGGTCCACCAGCAGGTGGCGCTTATCGTCCTTGGCGACGAACAGCACCCGTTGGTCGATCAGGTCCACCGTGGTCGCCGGGGGGGTCGCCTCGATCCGCTCGAAGTCGGTGAGGAGGGACGCCGCCAGGGAGGCGACGGCCTGGGGCATGGTGGCGGAGAACAGCACCGTCTGCCGCTTGACCGGGATCCGCCCCACGATCTTCTGGACGTCGCGGATGAACCCCATGTCGAGCATGCGGTCCGCCTCGTCGAGGACGAAGATTTCGACCGCGTCCAGACGCACCTGGGCGCGCGAGACCAGATCGAGCAGCCGTCCCGGGGTCGCCACCAGGATATCCACCCCTCCGGCGAGCGCCGCGACCTGACGGCCCATGCCGACGCCGCCGTGGACCACGGTCCGCCGCAGGTGCATGCCGCGCCCATAGGCCGCGAAGCTGTCGCCGATCTGGCAGGCCAACTCGCGCGTCGGGGTCAGGATCAGGGCCCGGACCGCGCGGGGGACCGGGCGCTGGTTCTTCTCCGACAGCCGTTGCAGGATCGGAAGCGCGAAGGCCGCCGTCTTTCCGGTGCCGGTCTGGGCGACGCCCAGCAGGTCGCGGCCGCCGAGCAGATGGGGAATGGCCCGGGCCTGAATCGGCGTCGGGACGGTGTAGCCCTCGGCATCCACGGCACGGCAAAGGGGCGCCATCAGCCCGAGGTCGGTAAACATCGTCATTCGGTAGGGGTCTTTCATTCAATAAAATCCGGTCTCCCCAACCGCCCCGGCACAACCGGCAACGGCACGAGGAGGTCTGCAAGCGCCCTTGGGGCATGCGACCAGGGGGAAATGTCTGTCATCCGACGGAAAAGGGCCGCAACGGCATGCGTCGGCCGCGAGTGAACGCGAAAGGCCCGGAGGAACGACTGCCCCCGTCAATATCCCCAATCCCCCCCCAAGTCAACCCAGTCCCGCGCGACCGGGGGAAATCGGGTGAAGGACACTGTTCCTATTCCTCTTCGTCACCCCCGCGAAAGCGGGGGCCCATGGCTGCGGAAAGATGGGTGCGGGCGGCCATGGATGCCCGCCTTCGCGGGCATGACGACCTTGTTTGTGGGACGATCTTCCTTCACCCGATTACCCTGGCTCTGGCGCACCACTTCCGCCACAACGCCCGGTAGACCCGGTCGACCTGCCGCCCCCTGCCCCCGGCGTCGCACAGCGGCGAGGCCGCCACCGTGGACCGCATCGACCGCCGCCATTCGCCGAGGCGGTCGGGATCGGCGCAGAGGCGGGCGCACAGGTCCACATACGCCTCGGGCGTGCGGGCGATCAGATCGGTCCGCCCGATCGCGGTCAGCATCGACGCCGTCCACCGCCCCATCAGATTGGTCCCGAGCAGGGTCACCACCGGCACCCCCATCCACAGGGACTCGAACGTGGTGGTCGAGCCGTTGAACGGGAAGGGGTCGAGGGCGATGTCGACTCCGCCGTAAAGAGACAGGTGGGAAAAGCCGTCGTCGTCCCCGCCCTCCAGAAGAAGGCGATCCGGGGAGACGCCCTGCGCGCCCATGACCGCGCGGACCCGCTCCGCCAGGGAGGACGAGGCGAACATGTTCCTGTACTTCAGACGGAGCTTGGCGGCGGGCACCCTTTGCAGCACCCACGCCCACAGCAAAAGAACATCGTCGCCGAGTTTCGCCGGACTGTTGAAACAGCCGAAGGTGGGATAGCCGTTGGCCCGCATGGGCGGGGGGACGACATCCGGGGCGTCGTCCATCGGACCATGGACATAGAAGGTGGGCAGCCGGACCGGCCGTTCGCTGAAACGCTCGCGCCCGCCCCGCGGAGTCATGACCCGGTCCGTCAGCAGGGCGTCCATCGTCCCGAGGCCGCTGGTGGCGGCATCATAGTAGCTGACCTGCACCGGAGCCGGGCGATACGCCGCGACCAGCGGCCGGTTGTCGTCGAACCGTCCGGCCAGACACACCAGCACGTCGATGGCGTCGGCCCGGATCATCCCGGCCACCGCGCGGTCGTCGAGGCCGACCGTGGAGCGCCACCCGTCGGCCAGGGCGCGGAACCGTCCGCTCATGGCATCGGGAGCCCCCACCTCGGCGTAAAAGAACACCTCGCTCCGCGCGGGGTCGCGGGCCTCGATCACCGGGAGCAGGTTCCGCGCCACGGAATGATCGCGCAGGTCCGACGACAGATAGCCGACGCGGAGCCTGCGGTCGGGATCGACCCGGTCGGCGAAGGAGGCGTCATCCGGGGGAACGTCCCGGACGTGGGCCTCGGCGAAGCGGCGGTGCTCGGCGAAGCGGTCGTCCTCCGACCACCCCTTGTTATAGAGAATGGCGGCGAGGAGGTTGCGGTGGGCCGTGACGTCGTCGGGATTCGCCGTCAGAGCCGACCGGTAGCAGGCGACGGCGTCGTCGAACCGCCCCAAAATCTGGAGAACCCCCCCCAGGTTGTTGAGCGCGCCGCCGCAGTCCGGGGAAAGGGCGAGAGCGCGTTCATAGGACGCGACCGCCTCGTCGAACCGACCCAGCCCCAAATGCGCGTTCCCCAGGGCGACCCGCGCCTTCGCGTCGTCCGGCCGCCGTTCGGGGAGCGGGGCCAGGACCCGCCACGCCTCGTCGTGGCGGCGCAGCCTGGACAGAACCTCTCCGAGATTAAGGGCGGCCTCGAAATGATCCGGCTGTAGCGACAACGCCCGTTCGTAGCAACGCGCCGCCTCCGCGAGCCGTCCCCGCTCCCCGTGGAGGACGCCCAGATTATAGTGGCCCTCCACGAACTCGGGCAGGACCTCCACCGCCCTCCGGTAGAGCGCCTCCGCCTCTCCGGGCGACGCGGGAAGAAGCGCGTTGCCGTGGCCGCAGAGCGACGCCGCCAGATTCCACCGCGCCTTCCCGTAACCGGGGTCGAGACGAAGAGCCTTTTCGAACAGGGCGGACGCCTCGCCATGAAGACCGAGGAGCGTAAGAACGCTTCCGGCGTTGTTGAGGAGAACGGTATCGTCCGGCTTCGATTCCAGGGCGCGCTCGAAATAGAGCCGGGCCTCCTCCAGGCGCCCCATCTCGACGAGACGCCCGCCCTCGGCCTCCACCGCCCCGGCCCGCTCCGCCGCGCCGGCGCACCACCTGCACCACAGGGCGCGATAGACCCGTTCGAGCTGCCGCGCCTTTCCCCTGGCATCGCACAGCGGCGAGGCCGCGACCGTGGACCGCAACGAGCGCCGCCACGCGCCGAGGCGGCCGGGGTCGGCGACGAGGCGGGCGCACAGTTCCACATACTCCTCGGGCGTCCGGGCGATCCATTCGCTCCGATCGACGGCGGTCAGCATCGAGGCCGTCCAACGGCTGATCATGCTCCGTCCCAGCAAAGTCACCACCGGGACGCCCATCCACAGCGCCTCAAACGTGGTGGTCGAGCCGTTGACGGGGAACGGGTCAAGGGCGATATCGATGCCGTTGTAGAAGGCGAGATGGGGGATGGAGACGTCGGTGTCGCCCAACAGCTCCACACGCCCGTGGTCCACCCCCTGCTCGGACATGATCCCCAGCACCCGGCGGCTCAGGCCCTCCGATTCGAACCAGTTCTTGTATTTCAGCCGGAGGCGGGCGTTCGGGATTTTCTTCATCACCTTGGCCCACAGACGCAGGGCCTCGTCGCTCACCTTGGCCGGATTGTTGACGCTCCCGAAGGTGGGATAGCCGTTCACCCGCATCGGAGGCGGCCCGGCATCCGGCGCGTCGGTCATCGGCGCATGAAGGTACAGGCTGGGAAGACGCATCGGCCGCTCGCAGAACCGCTCGCTTCCCCCACGCGGCGTCATCACCCGGTCGGTCAGCACCGCGTCCATGACCGACAGGCCGCTGGTG
Source organism: Alphaproteobacteria bacterium (assembly GCA_015228695.1). Lineage (GTDB taxonomy): Bacteria > Pseudomonadota > Alphaproteobacteria > Rhodospirillales > Rhodospirillaceae > JADGDA01. The sequence continues at coordinate 82 of JADGDA010000072.1, read as the reverse complement.
GCGGCGTCGTAATGGCTGATCTGCACGGGTGCCGGGCGATAGGCGCAGACCAGCGGCCGGTTGTCGTCGCAGCGCCCGGCCA
>JADGDA010000071.1 GCA_015228695.1 Alphaproteobacteria bacterium | reverse complement strand
GGGAAGGGACGGCAGATAGAGATCGGTGGACAACGGCCCCAGGGCGACCAGAACCGTCAGCAGAACGCCGAGGGACAGGGAGGCGGACGCATCGGCTCCCGATTCTTCTCCATCCCTGGCGGCCATGAGGGGAGCCCCCGTCTATCGCTCGACCATCATGAACGCCGACCAGACATACGGATTGTTCCACTGGTCCGAGCGCAGCAGGGCGAGTTGGGACTCGCGCAGGGCCTGGTGGACGGGGGTGCCTTTCAGGAGCCGTTTGTAGAGCCCGGTCATCAGGGCCTGGGTTCCGGCGTCGCTGACTTCCCATAAGGAGGAGACCACGGAGCGGACTCCGGCTTCCTGGAACGCGCGCCGGAGTCCGTAGACGCCCTCGCCCTCGTGCACCTCGCCAAGGCCGGTTTCGCAGGCGGACAGGATCGCGAGGCGGGTGCCGGTCAGGTTGAGCCCCAGGACCTCCAGGGCGGTCAGGACTCCGTCGTTGTCCGTGTCGATCTCTCCCAGGAACTGGGCGTTGGCGTTGATCCCGGCGAAGGCCAGCCCCGCCCGGAGCAGGGGATTGTCCCCCGGCGGCGGGACGCTGATTTCCGCGCTTCTCTGGAGCTTGAGCAGGCGCTTTTTCAGCGTGTCGTCGGGCTTGAGGAAAAAGCCGTGGGTGGCGACGTGGAGAATCTCCGGCGGTTCGGTCACCTCGCGCAGGGACGCTTCCTGCGCCTCGTCGTTGCTGTAGACCCGGGAACTCTTTTTCGCCGCCGCCACTTCCTCGACGATCAGCCGGCCTTCCTTCTCCGCCCCCGGCAGCGGACTGAATTTCAGCCCGCGCAGGCCGGAGGAGAAGGCGCGCAGACCGTCCTGGAGACCCGCCGAACGCCGTCCCTTCAGCGTCTCGATGACGTCCTTCGGAGCGACGTCGTTCTTGTCGTAGTTCGGACCGGCGTCGATCAGGTATCCGCCCTTGGCGGTGGGCACCTTGCTCGGAACCAGATCGCGCGCCGAACTCAGGATGTGCAGATCGGCGTCCTCGATCAGGTATTTGCCCTTCGGCCCGACAAGGGCGTTGAAGGGAAGGATGTTCAAGATGCCGTCGGGCACGAGATAGATCAGCTTGGCCGCGCCGACCGTCTTTGCGACGGGTCCGAGGACCAGATCATAGGTGCTCCGTCCCGCCTTGCGGATATCCTCGTCCTCCGCGTCCTCGTCCTGGATGGTCGCACGGTAATCGGCGACGGCCTGATTGACCGGGGCGAGGTCGTCGATCCTGGCCAGACCGAACACCGGCTTGCCGCCCTTTTTCGTCACGGTGGTGATCAGGGCCTTTTCCGTCCCGCCGTCCCGGTAGATCAGATAATCGACCAGGACGGCCTTGGCCGGAAGGACGGCCAGAACCTCCTCCGCCGTCATCCGTCCCGCCGTTTCGCGGAAACGGACGCTGGCGCGGCCGAGTTCGCCTTCGAGGGAGGAGATTTTCTCCTCCAGTTCGCCGATGGTTTCCAGGTGACGCTCCTTGGTCTCCGGAGTCGGTCCGGAAAGCATGAGCGCCGCCAGGGCCTTGCGGGTTTCGGTCAATTCCCGGGCCCGTTCCGTCAGCGCCGGGTCCTGGGACAGCCGCGTCACCTGCTGAATTTCCGATGCGATTTTGAGCAGCAGTCCCTTCCGCGCCAGGGCGGCCTCGAACGCCCGGCGGCCGCCGCCGGTCTTGTCGGAGGGCAGGAGGCGCAGATAGGCATGGGACTCGGGGGCGTGGAGGCGGATGTAGCCTTCCCTGGCGTTCTCCCCCGTCGCCCACAGCATCCGGTCGAGGAAGTCGCTGCGGCGCTGGAAGATCTTCTCCCGCAGTTTCAAGGCTCCGGGCAGATCGTTCATGTCCTCCTTGACCCCGGCCAGGGTGTTCAGGGTTTCGAAGGTGTAGGGATGGTTCGGTCCCAGCGTCTCCTCGTCCAGCGCCAGGGTCTTTTCCAGCAGGGGCAGGGCGAGGTCGAACATCTTCCGCGTCCGGTACAGGGCGGCAAGGTCGTGCATGGAGCGCAGGGTGTCCATGTGCGTCCCGCCGAATTCCCCCGTGCGCAGGTCGAGCGCCCGCTTGAACAGGGTCTCGGCCTCGTCGAGCTTGTTCAGCCGGTGCTTGACCCGGGCCAGATTGTTGAGCGCCTTCAAGGTATTCTGGTGCTTCTCGCCCAGGGTGCGGGTCCAGACGCCGAGCACTTCGGTGAAGATGGGCTCCGCCTTGTCGTCCTTCTCCTGCATGAGGTGGAGATAGGCCAGATTGTTGGTCACCGACACCGTGTCCGGATGCTCCTTGCCCAGCTTTTTCTCATAGGCCCGGATGGCGGAAAGGTAGAGCGGTTCCGCGTTGTCGAAGGTGCCCTGGCTTTCGTAGAGGAGCGCGAGGTTGTTCATGCTGGCGAGCACGAGCGGATTTTCCTCGCCCATCGCCTTGCGGCCGGCCTCGTGGGCGGCCCGCAGGAAGGGCTCGGCCTGATCGTACAGACCCTCTTTTTCAAGGATCTCGCCCAGATTGTTGGCGGCGGCGATCGTCGAGGGATGCCCGTCGCCCAGCACCTTCCGGTACGTCGCGTGGGCATCGGCGAAGGCGCGCTCGGCCTCCATCAGCCGTCCCTGCCGGCGGTAGATTCCGGCGAGCTGGCTCAAGGTGTTCACGGTGCCGGGATGGGGCGCGCCCCAGACCTTCGTCTGATACGCCAGCGCCTCTTTCAGCAGGGGTTCGGCCTCCGCGTACCGCCCCAGTTCGTCATAGGCATGGGCGAGGGCGACCTTGGCCTGGGCCTCGACCGGCGGATGCTTGCCCGCCGCGTCCCGGATCACGGCCGACAGCGCCGCCGCCGCATCCTGGAACCGGCCGCGCTTGATGTGCAACTCGCCCTGGTCGGTCAGGGTGGACAGGGCCGTCTGGCTGTCGGCTCCGGCGACGATCCCCATGACCGGCGTCAGATCGCCGTACAGCTTCTCCGCGCCGTCAAGGTCGCCGAGCTGCATCCGCACGGACGCCAACTGGGACAGACACGTCAGAGTCTCCGAATGGCGGGGGGCGAGGCGTTCCTTCAACCGGTCGCAGGCCGAGCGCAGCGACGCCTCGGCCTCCTTGTAATGACCCTGGTTGCGGTAGACGCGGGCCAGGGAGACCCGCGCCGACAGCGAGACCGGATGGTTGACGCCGAGGCCGGACGCGAGAGCGGCGACGACGCTTTCATAGATTCCCGCCGCGCGGTCGAAGCGCAGTTCCGTTTCGTACAGCTTGGCCAGCAGGATGCGGATCTTGACCGCCGTCGGGTGGCCTTCGCCCAGCGCCGCCCCGGCCAGGGCGACCGCATCCTGATAGGTCTTTTCCGCCTCCTCCATCCGGCCCGACAACTGATGGATCAAGGCCAGATCGCGGGTGCTGAAAACGGTGGTGATGTGTTTGTCGCCGAAATTTTCTCGGGCGAGCCCCAGCCCCTGCTCCGCCCGCGACCGGGCCTCTTCCAGATTCCCCGAGGCGAGAAGGGACGCCGTCTTGGCGGCGATCTTCGACCACACACCGGCTGCGCGTTGCTTGTCGGGGGCGATGGCCGACGCCTCGGCTTCCTTCTTCTGGAGCGGCGCGGGAATCTCGGCCGCGACCTGGAACAGCTTGGCGTCGTATTGGGCCGCATCCCGGGGGGAGGCCTCCGCGATGGCCTTGGCCAGCCCGTCGCGCAGCGCGGCGAGGGCCTGATCCGGAGCCACCGGCGCGGCCTGGGCCGCCGGAGCGGGTGCGGCCTGGGCCGCCGAAGCGGGAACGGCCTGGGCCGCCGGAGGGGGAGCTGGGGAGGATGCGGGCGCGGGCTCGGCCGCCCGGACGTTCCCGGCGGCCAGCAGGCACAGGGCGACGATCAAGCCCAACACGCGGAACTGCCCGCTGCCTTCGTCCTTCATGGTCGCCCGCTTCATGGTTGCCCGTGCCCCAAGCCGCTATTTCGACGTATGGGTGAACACCCCGTCCCACCCCTCGCCGGGCGGCTCCGCGATGAAATGGTCGATCCGTTCGAGGTAAACCTTGTGGACCTTGGTTTTCGGCTCGGCCACCGCCATCACCTGGAACTCCCGGCGCGCCTCGTCCCATTTCTGCTGGCGGTACAGTTCCAGGGCGGCGTGGTAGCGTTCCAGGCGGACGATGACCGAGGGGTCCACATGCTGGGCGAAGCCGATGGGCTCGTAAACGGTGACGGGCTTGTCCTTCCCCTTGACCCGGACGACGTCCAGTTCGCGGGCCACCAGCCCCGGCACGGCCCGGAAGGTGCTTTCGCTGATCATGATCATGACGCCGTATTGCTTGGTCAGCCCCTCCAGCCGCGAGCCCAGGTTGACCGCGTCGCCCAGGACCGTGTAGGCGAGCCGGAAATCCGACCCCATGTTGCCGACGTTCATCGATCCCGTGTTCAGGCCGATGCCGATGCCGATCGACTTCCAGCCCTTTTCCCGGAAGTTCCGGTTCACTTCCTCCAGGGTCCCGTTCATGGCCAGCGCCGCCTCGACCGCGTGGCGCGCATGGTCCGGGTCCTCCAGCGGCGCGCCCCAGAAGGCCATGATGCAATCGCCCATGTACTTGTCGATGGTGCCCCGGTGCTGGTGGATGACCCTCGTCATCGGGCTGAGGAAGCCGTTCATCATCCGGGTCAGTTCCTGGGGAGACAGGCCCTCGGACAGGGTGGTGAAGCTGCGCACGTCGGAGAACAGGACCGTCATCTCGCGGTTTTCCCCGCCGACGGAGACGGTTTCCCCGGTCCGGGCCATCTCCTTCACCAGTTCCGCCGGAATGTACTGGCCGAAGGTCCGGGCGATCTGCTGACGCTGATTGCGCGCCAGCATGAACTGGCGGTACTCCACCGCCAGGAAACCGAGGGTGCCCGCAATCAGGACATAGCTCATGGAGGCGACGACGCCCCAGTGGACATAGGCCGCCGTCGCCAGGGCCGCGAACCCGGCCAGGATGACGGCCACCCCCACCGCCCGCGCCAGCGGGCTGGACAAAAGGCCGACCGCCAGCAGCAGCAGCATGACGGCCAGGACGGACAGAACCTCAAGACCGTCGGAGAGGGGACGCAGGGGAGCGCCCTTCAGGATCGTGTTCACCGTGTCGGCGATGATCTCGACCCCGTAGACCATGCCCACCGGGGTATCGAACCAGTCGTGAGAGACCTCCGAGGTGTCGCCGATCAGGACGATCTTGTCCTTGACCCACAGGCTCAACTCCTCCCTCTCGTTGTCGTCGAGCTTGGAGATGTCGAGGAAGTCGAGGGCCGAGATGCCCGCCGACTGGCTGAGGAACCGGGTTCCGGTGGGAAGGGGCGGAAAATCGATGAAAAGGCTGTTGAAGCGATCCAGCGGAATGCGGATGTCGCCGAGAACCAGGGTCCTGCCGTCGAGACGGGGCTCGACCCCGAGGTACATCGCCGCCGTCATGACCGCGAACGGCCATCCCCCCCGGTGGGCGGTCAATTCGGGGTGGACCCGCAGACGGGACAGGTTGGTGACCAGGGAACTCGACGAACTGATGTTGGTGTAGGCGCTCAACGCCACGGCGTCGAGGGCGGCCGTCGGCGGATTGACTTTCACGAATTTTCCGTCCCTGAACTCCGCCTGGGCGACGAGAAGCACTTTTCCGGCGGCCTTCAACGACTCCGCGGTCGGGGGGTCCTCGCCATAGGAACTGGGGAAGTCCATCAGAACGTCGACCGCGACCACCTTGGCACCCAGCGCCTTGACGTTCTCGGCGATCCTGCCGATGTCGGTGCGCCGGAAGGGAAAGCTCCCATACGCCTTGAAGAAAGCCTCGTCGGTATTGACCAGAACGATGTCCGGGACGATCCGGTTGCCCCGGACGTCGCCGAGACTGTTGCGCAGCATGTGGCGGATCGAGAGAGTCTGATCCTCCAGCAACGCGAACACCTCGGCGCGTTCCAGAGGGATGGCTGCCAGAAACAATACAATGACGAGAAAGATATCGTACCGTCTCAGCATCCGCCCCATGAAAGACCTCTGTTTACTTCGCGTTGATGAGCTTGTTGTACGTCTCCGCCTCGGCGGATTTCAGCTCCTTCAGCTTGAGATCGTGATAGGCCTTGATCAGCAGGGGCCTCATGTCGTTGTCGTCGGGGTTGGCCGCGAAATACTTGGCGTAGGAGTCCATGGCCGCGACGGTGAGACCCTTTTCGTCGAGATAGCTCGCGATGGCGAAATCGTCACCCGGAGCGGCGGCCTTGATCCGCGCCAGTCCGGCGTTGATCGCGGCGTCCTCCTCCTTGGAGAGCCAGCGAAGCTCGCTGTCCTTGGCCGATTCGGAAACGATCTTGTCGCCTTCCACCGCGACCACCCGGAAGCTGTGCTTGCCCGGAGCGAGATCGGCCAGCCGATAGCGGATGGGATCGTCCTTGCCCGCCGCGACGGCCATGGTCTTGCCGTCGATGGTGAGCTTGTAGCCGTATTGCGGCCCGACGTTGCTCCACACCAGATCGGGATAGGTTGCCGACAGAACCACTTTGGAAGCGGTGGAGAGGCTGATTTCGCCCGCTTTCTTGGCGGCGCGGCGGACGGTCGTGTACTTCTGGGCGTCGGCGAAACGGTTGGAAAGACCGGCCACCAGATCACCGTCCACCGGCTCGGGTTTGGACAGGGTGCCGGCGACGACTTCGATGCCCTGCTGCGCGGCGCGGACCGTCGAGTTGGCGCCCAGGGTCTGCCCCTGGCCGCTCGACGGGCTGATCAACTTGCCGGAGCCGTCGATGCCGGTCCGGATCATGTCGCCGGCGAAAAGAAATTTGTTGCGGGCGACCGGCTTCCACGTCGTCCCGTCCTTGCTGAACTCAACCTGCCCCTGCACCTGCATCAGGGTCGCGACGGGGGGATCGGCGGCCAGCGCGGCTGCGGAGTAGCCCAGGACCGCAAGAACCCCCAGGACCCCGAGGGATGCCCCGAGGGACAAAAGGAAACGTATCGATAAATTCTTCACGGCGTCTTCCTCCCTTGGCGGGCGGCGCCCATGCTCCACCCGCGAGCCCAACCTCGCCCGCCTTGTTCAGGGGGCAGGACAAAGGCTACCAGAAATACGCGCTCTTGATAACCCAATACATCCTCAGGCTCTCAATCCGGCCCAGGCTCTCAATCCGGCAGGTCCGGGGCCATGGGGCCTTCGGTCCGCACGCCGGCGACGGCGACGCGCAGGGCCTTCAGCGGGTGGTCGATGGTGTCGATCACCGCCGTCGGCTCGAAGCCGCAGTGCATCATGCAGTTGTCGCATTCCCCGTTGCGGCCGAGCCCGTAGGCGTCCCAGTCGGTGGTTTCCATCAGTTCCCGGAACGTCCGGGCGTGTCCCTTGTCGAGCAGGTAGCAGGGCCGCTGCCACCCGAACACGTTGCGGGTCGGGTTGCCCCAGGGCGTGCACTGATAGGTCTGATTGCCGGCCAGGAAATCGAGGAACAGGGACGACTGGCTGAACACCCATCCCTTGCCCTTGCCCAGGCGGAACAGGGTCCGGAACAGTCCGCGGGTGCGGGGGCGGCTGAGGAATTTTTCCTGGGTCGGGGCTTTCTCGTAGGCGAAGCCGGGCGAGACGGTGATGCCCTCGATGCCGAGGTCCTTGCAGGTGAAGGTGAAGAAATCGGCCATCGCCTTCGGATCGCCGTCGTCGAACAAGGTGCAGTTGATGTTGACGCGGAATCCGCGCTCCCGCGCCGCCCGGATCGCCGCCACCGCGCGATCGAACACCCCCTCCTGGGCGACCGAGCGGTCATGGTGGTCGCGGTCGCCGTCCAGGTGGACCGACAGGGTGAGGTAGGGCGACGGACGGAACCCGTCCAGCCGTTTTTCCAACAACAGCGCGTTGGTGCAGAGGTAGACGAACTTCCGGCGGGCGACGAGGCCCTCGACGATCTGTTCGATCTCCTTATGCAGCAACGGTTCGCCGCCGGGGATGGAGACGATGGGGGCGCCGCATTCGTCCGCCGCGTCCAGGCATTCCTGGACACCGAGGCGCTTGTTCAGGACCTCGTCCGGATAGGCGATCTTGCCGCAACCGGAGCAGGCAAGATTGCAGCGGAACAGGGGCTCCAGCATCAGCACCAGCGGATAGCGGCGGTTGCCGCGCAGCTTCTGCTTCAGCACATAGGCGCCGACGCGGGCTTGTTGGATCAGGGGAACGGCCATGGGTCCATGCCCTTCAGGAGGCGGAGCCGGTCAGCTCCGGCGGAAGCTGGAACTCGACGTTCTCGACGATCCCATCCAGGATTTCAAGGTCGATCTCCGCAAGCTGGCGCAGACGGGTCAACAGTTCCTGCACCAGTTCCTCCGGAGCCGAGGCCCCGGCGGTGATTCCGACGCTGGACACGCCGTCGAGCCAGGCCGGATCGAAGCCGAGCGCGTCGTCGATCAGGTACGAGGGCTTGTCCAGCTCGACGCCGATCTCCCGCAGCCGGTTCGAGTTGGAACTGTTGCGGGCCCCCAGCACGATGAACAGATCCACCTTCGCCGCCAGCGACCGGGCGGCGGTCTGCCGGTTCTGGGTGGCGTAGCAGATGTTCTTCACGTCGGGTCCCTCGATGGCGGGAAACCGCTGCTGGAGGGCGCGGATGATGTCGCGGGTGTCGTCGAGGCTGAGGGTGGTCTGGGTGACGTAGGCGACCTTGTTCGGGTCGGGCAGGTCCAGGACCATGACCGCGTCCACGGACGACACCAGATGCACCGTTCCCGGAATGCGCCCCCGCGTGCCCTCGACCTCCGGGTGGCCGGCGTGGCCGATCAGGACCACGCTCAGGCCCTTGTCCGCATAGGCGCGCCCCGCCCGGTGCACCTTGGAGACGAGCGGGCAGGTGGCGTCGATGACCGGAAGGGAACGCGCGGCGGCCGTGCGCTCCACCTGTTCCGAGACTCCGTGGGCGCTGAAGATGGTGACGGCGCCGTCGGGGATCTCGTCCAGTTCCTCGACGAAGCGCGCGCCCTGTTTGCGCAGGGAATCGACCACGCGCTTGTTGTGCACGATTTCGTGGCGGACAAAAACCGGGTCCCCGTGCAGGGCAAGCGCATGCTCGACGATTTCGACGGCCCGCCCGACGCCGGCGCAGAATCCGCGCGGCTGCGCGAGAACGACCTTGAGCCTGCGGGTCCCGCCGTTCGTCATTCCATCCTCCTGGCCATCCTCCTGGCCATCCTCCTGGAGGGGGGCATCCGATCCTCCATGGGGAAGCTATAGTTCAGCCCCGCGTGTTCGGCAATTCTCAATTCGGCCCACGGCCGGGGCGGCGGGAGGCGAAGAATGCCTTCAGCAGGGCGCCGCACCGGCTCTCGTCGATTCCCCCATAGACCTCGGGCCGGTGGTGGCAGGTGGCCTGGGCGAAGATGCGCGGTCCGTGGTCCACCCCCCCGCCCTTCGGATCATAGGCGCCGAAGTACACCCGCCGCAGCCGCGCGAGGGCGATCGCCGCCGCGCACATGGGACAGGGCTCCAGGGTCACGTACAGGTCGCATCCTTCCAGGCGGGGAGTTCCCAGGGCGGCCGCCGCCGCGCGGATCGCCAGCATCTCGGCGTGGGCGGTCGGATCGGACGACTCCTCGGTGCGATTGCCGGCGGCGGCGACCACCGCCCCCGACGCGGCATCGACGATCACCGCGCCCACGGGAACCTCCCCGCGCAGAGCCGCCGCCCGGGCCTCCTCGAAGGCGCGTCGCATGGGAGTCGTCATGAAGCGGCCCGATCAAAGCGAAAGGCGGCCCTCCGCGTGGAGGACCGCCCTGCTGGACACCGAAAGCGTCAAAGACGCCGTCGCTTACTTCTTCACGCCGACCTTCTCGCCCGCCTTCACCATCACGTCCTTGAGCTCGTCGAGGACCTGGCTGAAGCGCACGTTCAGCAGCTCGAAAACCTCGCTGTTGGACTTGGCGACCATTTCGGACATTTCGCGCATGTTGGAGATGGAGCGCTCGAACGCCTCCTTGGCCAACGCGGTCTGCTTCGCGAGCTTCTCCTGGGGAGAGGCGGTCCCGGCCATGCCCTGGGTCGCCTCGGCGACTTCCTGCATCGTCTGGCGCAGAATCTCGGTCTGGCGCTTCATCATCGCCTGGATGCCCTCGAACGCCAGCCGGTTGGCCGCCGTGAGCGCCTCGATGTTCTTGCGCTGGCTGCTCAGGATCGACTCCATGTCGACGCCGGGCATCTTGAACTCACCCATCATCTTGGTGACGTCCATCATCTTGGTGAC
>JADGDA010000070.1 GCA_015228695.1 Alphaproteobacteria bacterium | reverse complement strand
TCCGCTCCGCCCATTTCAGAACGGCAGCTTGAGGCCCGCCGGAAGCTGCATCCCCGCGGTCACCTTGGCCATTTCGTCCCGCATGTGGTCCTCGACCTTGGCCTTGGCGTCGTTGAAGGCGGCAAGGATCAGGTCTTCCAGAACCTCGATCTCGGCCGGATCGACCAGAGCCTTGTCGATGGAAATCTTGCGCATCTCGCCCTTGCCGTTGAGGGTGACCCGCACCATGCCGCCGCCGGAGCCGCCGTTGACCTCCACCTGGGAAAGCTTCTCCTGCATCTCGGTCATTTTGGCCTGCATCTGCTGGGCCTGCTTCATCATCTGGCCAAGGTTCTTCATGGGTTATCCTCTTCGTTGATGGCGCCGGCGACGATGTCCTCGCCGTCCGGATCGCGCTCGCGGACCTCGCCGATGACCGCGCCGGGAAAGGCCTCCAGCACCGCCCGCACCAGGGGGTGGGAGGCGACGTCCTCCTTGCGCCGGGCCTCGGCCGCGCGCTTGCGCTCGCCCAGGCTCGGCTCCCCCGGCGCGTCGGTGACGCTGACCCACCACCGCCGCCCGGTCCATTCGGATAAAAGCCGGGACAGGCGGTTGGCAAGGTCGGGCGGCGCGTTGGGGCCGGGGTTGAATTCGATGCGGCCGGTCTCGAAGGACACCACGCGCACGTCGTTGGTCAGGTTGGTGGAGAGAATCATCTCCTTGCGTTCGCGGAACAGGGCGATGACGTCGTCGAAGGAACGCAATTCCGGCGACATGTCGGGAGCCGGAACGGGAAACGACGCCGGAGCGCCCACCGCGATGCCTCCCCCCGGAGGCGGGGACGAAGGCGGGGGCGGAGGCGGAGACGGAGACGGAGGAGATGGGGATGGAGGCGGTCCCCCACCTTTCAAGGCCTCGATGGCCTCGGCCGGAGTGGGCATGTCGGCGGCATAGGCGATCCGGATCAGGGCCATCTCGGCCGCCTGGAGGGCATCGGGGGCGGTGCGTGTTTCGCCCAGTCCCTTCAACAGCATCTGCCAGGTCCGGGTCAGCACCGCCATGGACAGGCGTTCCGAGATGGACCGGCCGCGCACCCGCTCCGCCTGGGCCACCGTCGGATCAAGGGCGGCATCGGGCGCGACCTTGATCCGCGTCAGCCAGTGGGTCAGCTCCAGCAGGTCCTGGATCACCACGCCGGGGTCGGCGCCGGATTCGTATTGGGTCCGCAACAGGTCGAGGGCCGTGCGCATGTCGCCGGTCATGACCGCGTCGAACAGATCGAAAATCCGGGTGCGGTCGGCGAGTCCCAGCATCTCCCGCACCTGGGACTCGGAGACGGCGGCGGCGTCCCGTTCCCCCCCGGAATAAGAGGTGTGGGAAATGGCTTGGTCGAGCAGCGACAGGCCGTCGCGCACCGACCCGTCGGCGGCGCGGGCGATCAGGCGCAGGGCGCCCGGCTCGACGCGCGCGCCCTCCCGCTCCGCGATGGAGGCGAAGTGGGCGGCCAGTTCCGCCTCGTCCACCCGCCGGAGATCGAACCGCTGGCACCGGGACAGCACCGTGACCGGCACCTTGCGGATTTCGGTGGTGGCGAACACGAACTTCACATGCTCGGGCGGCTCCTCCAGGGTTTTCAGCAGCGCGTTGAACGCCTGGGTCGACAGCATGTGGACTTCGTCGATGATATAGATCTTGTAACGCGCCGAGGTCGGGCGATAGCGCACCCCCTCGATCAGCTCGCGCATGTCGGCCACGCCGGTTCGGCTGGCCGCGTCCAGTTCCAGCACGTCCACATGGCGGTCCTCGGCGATCGCCCGGCAGTGCTCGCAGACGCCGCAGGGATCGATGGTCGGCCCCCCCGTGCCGTCGGGGCCGACGCAGTTGAGGGCGCGGGCGATGATGCGCGCGGTCGAGGTCTTCCCCACCCCGCGCACCCCCGTCAATACATAGGCCTGGGCGATCCGCCCCGACTGGATAGCGTTGGTCAGGGTGCGGACCAGCGTTTCCTGCCCCACCAGCCCGGAAAAGGTCGTCGGACGGTATTTGCGGGCCAGTACGCGGTACTGCGCCTTGCCGGACTCGGGGCCGGACTCGGGGGGACTCGGGCTGTCTGTCATCTGCGGCCGGTTGGAACGGTGAGCCCCGCCGCCCTTTCGTCCCGAGACCGGGACAGGTGCAAGGGAGGAGGAAAGGCACAAGGGTGGGGGACTGGACACCGACCCGAACCGGGCTCGTTGCGGCTGCTTCCTTCCGGACCTGACCGGGTTGGCGAGATGTCCGTCCGCCGCCAGCCCCCCGCCGCCACTATATCAGGTTCGAACCTCACATCAAGGATGGCGGCGGAACGCCTTCCCCTATTCCCTCCCGTCGTCCCGGAGGCACACGTAGAGGGCCGGGATGACCAGGAGGGTCAGGGCGGTGGAGGAGGCCAGGCCGAAGACCATGGAAATCGCCAGCCCCTGGAAGATCGGGTCGGCCAGGATGAAGGCGGCGCCGATGATCGCCGCCACGGCGGTAAGGAAGATCGGCTTGAAACGGATCGCCCCGGCGTCGATCAGGCAGGCGCGCAGGGAGCCCCCTCCGGCGCGCAGGTGGTTGATGAAATCCACCAGCAGGATCGAGTTGCGGACGATGATCCCGGCCAGGGCGATGAAGCCGATCATCGAGGTCGCGGTGAACGGGGCCCCGAACGCCCAGTGGCCGAGCAGGATGCCGATCAGGGTCAACGGCACCGGCACCAGGATCACCAACGGCAGCTTGAACGAGCCGAATTGCCCCACCACCAGCAGATAGATGGCCAGAATCGCCACCGCGAACGCCGCGCCCATGTCCCGGAAGGTGATGTAGGTGATTTCCCACTCGCCGTCCCACAGGAGCGAGACGGTCGACTCGTCCTCGGGCTGGCCGTGGTAGCGGATCAGGGGCCGCCCGCCCGCCCCCCAGTCCATGGCCGCCAGAACCTTCTCCACCGCGAGCATGCCGTAGATCGGAGCCTCGAACCGTCCGGCCATCTCGGCGGTGATCATCTCCGTATAATGGCCGTTGCGGCGGAAGATCGGGTACGAGGCCGGCTCGTGGGTCATGGTCACCACGTCGCCGAGTTCGACCACCCGCCCCTGATCCCCCGCCGGTCCGGGGGCGGGGATCGGGGTCGCGAGCAGCCGCTCTCCGGGGAAGAGCGCGTCCTTGGGCTGGCGGACGGCGATTTCCACCGGATTGGAACCGTTGCCCCGGTGCGAGTAGCCCGCAGTGACCCCGTCGAGCAGGATTTTCAGGGTGTCGTAGACGGCGCCTTCCTGGACCCCGTGGAATTCGAGCGCCTCCTGTTCGATCGCGAACCGCAGCCGCTCGTTCGGGTGGCCGAAGGAGTCGTCCACGTCCACGATGTCCTCCACCTGGGAAAACGCCTGCTTGACCTTGTCGGCGGCGGCGCGGCGGCTCCGGTCGTCGGGGCCGTAGATCTCGGCGATGAGGGTGGAGAGCACGGGGGGGCCGGGGGGAACCTCCGACACCTTGACCCTGGTTCCCGGAGGAACGTCGAGCCCCTTCAGCCGCCCGCGCACGTCGAGGGCCACCTGATGGCTGGTGCGGTCGCGGTGATCCTTGGGCGTCAGGTTGATCTGAAGGTCGCCCATGTGCGGGCTCTTGCGCAGGTAGGTGTGACGCACGAGGCCGCTGAAATTGAAGGGGGAGGCCGTGCCGACGTAGGCTTGCAGGCTGGTCATCTCCGGCAGGGCCTTGAGGCGGGAGGCGATGCCCATCAACACCCGCTCGGTGGATTCCAGGGTCGAGCCCTCGGGCAGGTCGACCACGATCTGAAGCTCGGATTTATTGTCGAACGGCAGCAGCTTGACCGTGACGTCCCGGGTGTAGAACAGGACGCAGACTCCCACGGTCGCCACGCCCACGATCGCGAGAAAGACCGTCGCCCGGCGCCGGCCCACCAGAAGCCACGCGGCGACCCGGCGATAGAGCCGGCCCATGGCCCCCTCGTGATCCTGGTGCCCGCCGTCTTCCTCGGCCATCCGCTCCGCCTTGCCCCCGGCGAGGACCACCAGCAGCCAGGGGGTGAGAATCACCGCGACGAAGAAGGAAAAGACCATCGCCGCCGAGGCGTTGGCCGGAATCGGGCTCATGTACGGCCCCATCAGCCCGCTGACGAACATCATCGGCAGCAGAGCGGCGACGATGGTCGAGGTGGCGACGATGGTCGGATTGCCGACCTCGGCCACGCCCTCCACCGCCTTCTGCACGACGGAGCGTCCGTCCTTCATCTGCCAGTGACGGACGATGTTTTCCACCACCACGATGGCGTCGTCCACCAGGATGCCGATGGAGAAGATCAGCGCGAACAGGCTGACCCGGTTGATGGTGAACCCCATCAGATACGAGGCGAACAGGGTCAGCAGGATGGTGGTCGGGATCACCACCATCACCACCAGCCCCTCGCGCCAGCCCACCACCAGGGTGATCAGGACGACGATCGACACCGTGGCCAGCGCCAGATGAAACAGGAGTTCATCGGCTTTCTCGTTGGCGGTCTCTCCGTAATCGCGGTTGATATCGATCTGGATGTCGCCGGGGATCAGGGAGCCGTGCAGCCGTTCCAGGTTGCGGATGACCCCCCGGGAGACCTCGACCGCGTTGGCTCCCTTGCGCTTGGCGAGGGCGATACTGACCGCGGGCCGGGTTTTCACCTCGCCGTCGGGGGAGACGTCCACCTGCCAGACCCGGCTTGCCGCCGGGGCCGCGCCGATGACGACGTTGGCCACGTCCTTGACGTAGACGGCCCGCCCGTCGCGGGTGGTGAGCAGCAGCATGCCGATGTCGGCGATCCCCTGCAACGTCTGCCCGGCGACGACCGGAATCTCGCGGTTGGTCTCGCGGACCGCCCCGGCGACGAAGGAGCGGTTGGCGTTCTCGATCTTCGCCGCGAGCTGGCTCAGGGTCACCCCGTAAAGGGCCAGCTTCTCGGGAGAGGGCTCGACCCGGATCTGGTTGGGACGGCCCCCGACCATGAAGTTGAGGCCGGTGTTCGGCACCTTCATCAGCTCCGGCAGCAACTGATCCGCGATCTGGTACAGCCCGTTGTCGTCCCACCGCGCCTCGAAGCCCGGCTTCGGGCTCAGGGTGACGACCACGATCGGCACGTCGTTGATGCCCCGGCCGATGATCAGGGGCTCGGGGATGCCGTGGGGAAGGCGGTCCAGACCGGCGCGGATTTTTTCATGCACGCGCAGGATCGCGGTGTCCTGGTCGGTGCCGACGTTGAACCGGAGGGTGACCGCGACCTGATCGTCGCGGGTCTGGGAGTAAACGTGTTCGACGTCGTCGATGCTCTTGACCACGTCCTCCAGGGGCTTGGTGACGAGGCCGACCGCGTCCACCGCCTTCAGTCCGTTGGCGGACACCAGGATGTCCACCATTGGCACCGAGATTTGCGGCTCTTCTTCCCGCGCCAGGGCGAACAGGGCGACCGCGCCCATGGCCACCGCCGCGAGCAGGAACAGGGGGGTCAGGGGGGAGCGGATGAAGGCCCGGGTGATCCGGCCGGAAATACCGAGGTTCACGGCGTCACCACCACGTCGCCCTCGTTCAGTCCGGCCAGAATCTCGGTGCCGCCCCGCACCGGCTGGCCGGGTTGGACCACGACCTCGGCCCCGCCCTTCAGCCGGACGTAGGCGACTCCGAAGCGACGGGAAATCGCCTCGGCGGGGACGACCAAGGCTTCCCGCGTGCCCGAGGTGACGTAGACCATCGCCCGCTCGCCGATGAAGAAATCCCCGAGGCCGTCGAGCTTGACGTCGGCGACCACCCGCCCCTGGTCCATGGAGGGATAGACCTGGGCGACCTCTCCCTTGGACAGGGCCTCGGGCCGGGGGATGTCCAGCCCGCGCGGGCCGACCAGGACCGGGGTGCCGACGGCGACGAAGCGGGCGTTGCGTTCCGGCAGACGCATGCGCAGAACGTACTTTTCCGGGGCAACGACCGCGATCACGTCACCGGGCATGACCACCGATCCGTCGGAGATATGGACCTTGACCACCCGGCCGGCGGCGGGGGAGAGGACGTTGCCATCCTTGGCGCGTTGCCCCACGACGTCGCGTTCGGCTTCCATGGCGGCCAGATTGCGCTCGGCGACCTTGAGCTTGGTCTCGGCGTCGGTCAGCCGGGTTTTGGGCGTTACCCCGCGTTCGGTCAACTCGCGGACGCGGTTGTAGTCCGTCAGGGCCTGGGCGCGCTCGGCGTTCAGGGATTGGGCCCGGGCGGCGATCGCGCTCATCTCGAAGGTGAGCTTGCGGTCGCCGACGGTGGCGATGACCTGCCCTTCCGTGACCATGGAGCCCTCATCGACGACGAGGCCGGCGATGGAGCCGCCGATCCGGGCCCGCGCGTCCAGAAGGTCCGTCGCCTCGACGGTGGCGTATCCGGCCTTGAGATCGTCGACCAGGACTTTCGCCACCGTAAACTCCGCCGCCGAAGCGGACGCGGCGGTTCCGGCGGTCACAAGGGCGGCCCAGAGGGCCCGAACGGCGCGCCGGCTCGTCCGGTCGCGGAGGTGATGGCCCATCCTTCGAACTCCTGTTTTGGGCAAACGCCTGCTTCGGAATCAATCCCTGGGGATGACGTTCCGGGCCTTGTCCGATCCCATGTACACGGCGAGGATGCGCACCGGCTCCTTGCCCCGGTTGGTGCCCCGGTGCCAATGATCCATCGCTTCCATGAACGCGCCGCCGGGGCCGAAGGCGCGGGTGCCCTTTTCCCCATAGTCCACCGTCACCTCTCCGGACAGGATGTGGACGTAGAGCGGAACGCCGTGCTTATGCCACGCGGTCTCCTCGCCGGGCTCGATGGTGACGATGGTCGCCGTGACGGTCAGGGGCGATCCGTCGGGAAGCCGGAGCGGTTCCCCGATCACGGTTTCGGACGCGGCGAGGACCGGCTCAACCTTTTTATAGGGACCCTCCGCGTGGGCCACGGCGATGGACGCGAGCAGAGCGACGCCGGCGGCGAGCGCGGCATGGTGGATCTTCATGGGACGACTCCTCGACAACGGCCGCGCCCAGGCCAAGCCAAGCCGACCGACAACCTGGGGATTTAGACATGAGCGGACGCGGGGGACAAGCCTCTTCCTCGATTAAATCAGCATTTTCTCATATACGGTTTTGCGATAGGATGGCCCCTGTATCGGAGAGCGGTCATGCACATTCATGATGTATCCCCCTGGCGCCATCCCCATTCCTTTCTGACCGGGCGGGAGGAATCGGCGGAACGGCGGACCCGGATCGTCGTGGTCTTGACCGTTGCCATGATGGTGATCGAGATCGGGGCGGGAACGCTGTTCAACTCGATGGCCCTGCTGGCGGACGGGTGGCACATGTCCACCCACGCGGGAGCCCTGGGGATCGCCGCCTTCGCCTATGCCTTCGCCCGCAAGCACGCCGACGACCACCGCTTCGCCTTCGGCACCGGCAAGGTCGGAACCCTTGGCGGATTCGCCAGCGCGGTCATCCTTTTCATCGTGGCGCTGCTGATGGCGTGGGAGTCGGGCCGGCGGCTGCTGACGGCGCAGACCATCGCCTTCGACGAGGCCCTGGGGGTCGCCGTCCTGGGCTTGGCGGTGAACCTCGTCAGCGCGGTGATCCTGGGGGGACACGGGCATGAGGATCACGATGACGGCCACCACCACGGCCATCCCCACGATCACGAGGAACACGATCACAATCTGCGCGCCGCCTATATCCACATCCTGGCCGATATCCTGACCTCGGTGCTGGCGATTGCCGCTCTGCTGGTGGGCAAGTATCTCGGCTGGTGGTGGATGGACCCGGTGATGGGGTTCGTCGGAGCCGCCGTCATCACCAAATGGTCCCTGGGGCTGGTGCGCAAGACGGGGGCCGTTCTCGTGGACCACAGCGACGATCGGGAACTGCGGGAGGAGGTCCGCGCCGCCGTGGAAGGAGACGCCGACAACCGGCTGGCCGATCTTCACCTCTGGCAGGTGGGGCCGGGCCACTGGGGCGCCATCCTGTCCGTCGTCACCCACGCCCCGCGCGGGCCCGACCATTACAAGGGCCTGCTGGCCGCCGTCCACGAACTGAGCCACGTCACCGTGGAGGTGCTCTCCTGTCCCGGAGAGGACTGCGGGCCGCAAGAGGTCCTTCAGCGCCCCGCCATCATGGCCCGGTAATCCGCGCCCAGTCGGACGTACATGGCGACCAGCACGTCGAAGTGTTCGAGTTCCGGATCGCTCAGACGGCGCAGGAACTTGGCCGGGCTGCCGCCCCACAACTCGCCCGAGGCCACCCGCTTGCCCGGGGTCACCATGGCTCCCGCCGCGACCATGGCGTTGCTTTCCACCACCGCGCCGTCCATCACCGTCGCCCCCATGCCGATAAAGCAGTGGTTCTCCAGGGTGCAGGCGTGGAGAATGGCGCGGTGGCCGATGGTGATGTCGGAGCCGATGTAGGTCCCGAACTTGCCCCCGGTCACATGAACGACGGAATTGTCCTGAATGTTGGTCCGCGCGCCGATGCGGATTTCATGGACGTCGCCCCGGACCACGGTCCCGAACCAAATGGACGCCCCCTCTCCGATCACGGTGTCGCCGATCACGGTGGCGTTGGGGGCGACGAACGCCTGTCCGTGGATTTGCGGATCGATCCCTTTCCAGGGAAGAACAAGACCGTTCATCATCCTCACCCTTTCCTCCGTTGGCGGCCGCGCGGGCACGGTATCCCAATCTCCGGGAGCAGGGCAATCCCGATCCGGAGAAATGGGGACTGGGGATGCCGTAATGGAGTCGGAATCTTCACCGGGGTGCGCTAGTATCCATCGTTTCGCGGTGGCTTCGGGGGGCGGGCATGTCGGATTACAATGCGACCTTGGTCGGGCGGATCGATATCACGCCGCAGCTTGCCATCCTGAGGGTGAAGCCGGACGGAGGGGTTCCCGACTTCACGCCCGGCCAATACGCGGTTCTCGGCCTTCGCTCCGACGCGCCCCGCGTGCCCGAGGCCTCCGCGGCCGAGGAGGGGCCGGCCTCTCCCGACAAGGTGATCAAGCGCGCCTACTCCATCTCCTCCGGCAGCGTCCAGCGGGATTTCCTGGAATTTTACGTCACGCTGGTGACCAACGGCGCCCTCACCCCGCGCCTGTTCGCGATGGGTCCGGGGGAGCGGCTGTTCGTCGGTCCCCGCGCCAAGGGCATGTTCACCCTGGAATCCGTCCCGATGGACGCCAATGTTCTTCTGGTGGCGACGGGAACGGGGCTCGCCCCCTATATCAGCATGCTGCGCACCTACGTCCTGGAGGGGGAGGGACGGAAAATGGCGGTTCTGCAAGGGGCCAGTTATTCGTGGGATCTCGGCTACCGTGGGGAGTTGGAGGCGCTGAGCCGGGTGCGGGCGAACTTCGCCTACATCCCGGTGATCTCCCGCCCGGAGGGAGACCCGGACTGGAAGGGGCGCACGGGCAGACTGCCCGTCTGGCTGGAAAACCCGGCCCTCGCCGAGGTCTGCGGCTTTCCCCTTTCCCCCCCGGACACCCATGTTTTCCTCTGCGGCAATCCAGGCATGATCGAGCAGGCGGAAACGCTTCTGACCGCCCGTGGCCACGTCGTGGGCGAGCGGCAGAGCGTCGGCACCCTGCATCGGGAAAAATACTGGTGATCCGCTCATCAAGCAAAAAGGACGCATCCATGAATACCAAGGACAATCTCAAGGACGCCTTTGCCGGAGAAAGCCAAGCCAATCGCAAGTATCTCGCCTTCGCCAAGAAGGCGGAGCAGGATGGATACCCGGTTATCGCGAATCTGTTCCGCGCCGTGGCTGCGGCCGAGACCATCCACGCCCATACCCATCTGCGCAACATGGGCGGCGTGAACGGGACCCTGGACAATCTGAAGGAAGCCAAGGCCGGAGAGGACTACGAGGTCGCGGAGATGTATCCCGGCATGGTGCGGACTGCCGAGGAGGAGGGCGAGAAGCGCGCCGCCATGGGCATGCGCCACGCCCTGGAGGTGGAAAAGGTCCACAGCGTCCTCTACGCCCAGGCCATCGCGGCCCTGGAGGGCGGAAAGGACCTTGCCCCCGCGGACATCCACATCTGCGAAATCTGCGGCCATACCGTGTTCGGCGAGCCGCCGGAGAAGTGCCCGGTCTGCGGAGCCAAACGCGCATCCTATGAAAAGGTGGCCTGACGCGCCGGGCCGGACGAAACACTCAACCCATGTGAAAGGAACGACAACATGCCTCATCGCAAGGTCCTGGTGACGGGCGGCATCGGTGGTATCGGAACGGCGATCGTCG
>JADGDA010000006.1 GCA_015228695.1 Alphaproteobacteria bacterium | reverse complement strand
GGTTCCCGCCATCGCCCAGCAGCATGACAGCGGCGAGGTTCTGATGATGGCCTGGATGAACCGGGAGTCGGTGGAAGAAACCCTGAAAACCGGCCGCGTCTGTTACTGGTCCCGCTCACGCGGGCGGCTGTGGCGCAAGGGGGAGGAGTCGGGGCAGGTCCAGAAGCTGGTCGAGATGCGCATCGACTGCGACGGCGACACCCTGCTCCTGCTGGTGGATCAATTGGGCGTCGCCTGCCATACCGGCCGCCGCAATTGCTTCTTCACCGCCGTGCGCGGCGGCGCGCTTGCCACCATCGCCCCGGTGGAGAGGAATCCGGAAGACCTGTACGGCAAATGACCCGCGATCTTGCCGCCGAGGTTTCCGCCGCCCTTCCGGTTTCGGTCCTGACCGGCGCGCTCGGCAGCGGCAAGACCACCCTTCTCAACCGGTTGCTGGAACATCCCGCCCTGGGCGAGACCGCCGTGGTGATCAACGAGTTCGGCGAGGTCGGTCTCGATCATCTGCTGGTGCGTCATGTCAGCGAAACCGTCGTCCTCCTTGACTCGGGCTGTCTGTGCTGCACGGTGCGCGGCGATCTGGTGACGGCGCTGCGCGATCTGTTCCTGAGGCGGGTGCGTGGCGAGGTGCCCGAGTTCCGCCGCCTCGTGATCGAGACCAGCGGCCTTGCCGACCCGGCCCCGGTGCTGCACACCCTGATCAGCGATCCCTTGATCGGCGCCCGCTATCGCCTGGACGGCGTCATTGCCACCGTCGATGCGGTCCATGCCGGGGCGCAGCTTTCCCGGCAACCGGAAACCCGCAAGCAGGTGGCGGTCGCCGACCGGATCGTCCTGACCAAGACCGACCTCGCCGCGCCCGATGCGGTCGAGGACCTGCGCGCCCGATTGCGGGAGCTGAACCCCGCCGCCCCGACGGCCGTCGCCATCGGCGGCAACGTTTCTCCGGACCTGCTGTTCGAGGCGGGGTTGTTCTCCACCCGTGGCAAGCTCCCCGACGTGGCCCGCTGGCTGAACGAGGAAGCGTACCACGGACACCACCACGCCCACGGCTCCATCCAATCCTTCTGTCTCACTTTTGCCGAGCCGCTGGACTGGGAGCCGTTCGCAGCCTCCCTGGAACGGCTGATCGCCGAAAGGGGGGAGGACCTGTTGCGGGTCAAGGGCATCCTCAACGTGGCCGGGGAGGATCGGCCCCTGGCGGTGCACGGGGTCCAGCACCTGTTTCACCCGCCGACGCCGCTTCCCGGCTGGCCGGACGGGGACCGCCGCTCGCGGATCGTCTTCATCACCCGCGACCTGGGGCGGGATGCCGTGGCCGCGGCTATATCCCCTGATCGAGGTGGCGGTGGGACCCGAGGTGGTGGAATTCCGGCATGATGCCGCCCATCGCATCGAGAACGTCGTCCATGTCCCCGGCGTCGAGGCAGGCCGCGAGCGCGGCATCGAAGCGCCCCCAGTCGGGAAGTTCGGGGAAGGGAACGCGCAGGAGGGCGGGCTCGCGGGTCGGCTCCGCCGTCTCGAAGTCGGCATGGAACACCTCCTGGGGCTTCTCGCCGACGGTGTCCCCGCCCGTGACCACGATCGGATAGCGCCCGGAAGCGACCATCCCCGGCAGGGCGCTCCGCGCCTCGTCCTCATCCCTCATCTCGACCGGATCATAGCCGTGCCGGGCGACGATGCTCCGGGCCAGATCGAGAATGGGCACGTCGGGAGCCAGCAGGTCCTCGCGCGGGATGCTGATGCCGCCGTCGAACTCGCCCAGCAGGGACAGGAGGCAGATCTGGGAGGCCTCGGCCTGGGAGATGAAATACCGGCGGATACGGGCGGGCACGCCGAACACCTGCCGTTCGCGGAGACGGGTGACGATGGACTGAAGAATGCTGCCGTTCGAATAGGCGACGTTGGCGAACCGGGTGGAGGAGATGAACACGTCCGGGTGGACGGCCTTTCCATGACCCATCACGTACTCCCCGAGCCGCTTGCTCGCCCCCATGACGTTTGCGGGAGAGGCCGCCTTGTCGGTGGAGATGGAGAACAGCGTCCGCGCCCTCGCCAGGGCTCCATCGGCAATGATCGCGCGAAGAGCCATCACGTTGGTCCGGAGCATGTAGCGGACGGAATGAAGATGCTTTTCCGTCCGCACATGTTTCAGGGCGGCAAAGTTGAGAATCACCTCCGGCCCGTGGGCGGCGAGGAAATCGGCCATCTCCGGTGAGGCCACGTCCAGACAGAAAAATTCCAGCTTTCCACCGAAGGCGCGGGAACGGGGATCGGCACGCATGTCCCGGGTCAGATCGGTCAAACCGTTCTCGTTCTTGTCGCAAACGAGCACCTCCGCCGGAGCGAACCCCAGCAGGTCCATGGCGAAGCGCCCCCCGATGGACCCGGCTCCACCCAGAACGCAGACCCGCCGCCCGTTCAGCCGGTCCCCGATCTCCCCAAGCCGCCTGGAAACGATCTCGCCGAACCGTGGCGCGGCGCTGCCGGTGGCGATCCGATCCAACTCGTCGTGTTCCGTCCCGATCATTTCGCCCGTCTTGTTCCCCGGATACGCCGGGCGAGGGTATCGCGCGGCCGGGGTCAGGAGCAACCGGTTTCCAGGGTGCCCAGATCGACCATGCGGCGGAAATCCTCGTTGGTGGCGAGAAGCGTCTCGAAATCGGCCTCGGCCACCATGGCCCCGTCCTTCAAATAGACGATGCGGTCGCAGCGGCGCACGGTGCTGAGGCGGTGGGCGACGATGATCAGCGTCTTTTGCCCGCTGAGTTCCTCGATGGCCGAGGAAATTTCCCTCTCGGTCTCGTTGTCGAGCGCCGAGGTCGCCTCGTCGAGGACGATGACGTCCGGGTCGTGATACAGGGCGCGGGCGATCCCCAGCCGCTGGCGCTGCCCCCCGGACAGACGCACCCCGTTCTCGCCGACGACCGTGTCGAGCCCCTGAGGCAGACGCTCCACGACGGCATCCAGGTGGGACATGCGGATGGCCGCGCGAAGCCGCTCCTCGTCGATCCGCGCGTCGTCGAGGCCGAAGGCGACATTGCGCCTCAAGGTGTCGTCCATGACATAGGTCTGCTGGGGCACATAGCCGATGCGGCTCTGCCACCGCCCGATGTCGGTGGCGGCATCGGCGCCGTCGATGAGCAGACGCCCGCCGTCGGGGCGGAGAAGGCCGAGGATGATTTCGGACAGGGTGGACTTGCCCGCGCCGGACGGCCCGACCAGCCCCACGGACCGCCCCTTGGGAATGGTCAGGGAGAGCCCCCGGATCGCGGCGCGGTCGGAGCGCGGATAGGAAAAGGTCACGGCATCGAGACGAATCTCCCGCTCGAAGGGCAAAGGCTCCACGGCGGTCTCGGCGCCGGAGACGTAATCCGCGAGGGGCTCGCCGTCCAGGTCCGCGTGGATCAGCTCCACGGCAGGGCTGCGCAGCTTCAGATCGGAAGCCCCTTGCAGAATGCGGTTCAGGGAGGGCATCAGCCGCAAGGCCACCATCCCGAACAGGCCCAGGGTCGGCAGAATCTCGGTCAGGCTCCCCCGCGTGACCATCAGCCCGACCACGATCCCCAGAAATCCCAGAACGACGACCAGTTCGACGAACAGACGGGGGATGTGCTGCATCGTGTAGGACATGGTGCGGAGATAGGCTTCCTGGAAGATCAGGTGCCGGAAGCCATCCTCGAAATAGCGTTCCCGGTGCTGGATCTTGATGCTGCGCACGGAGTTGAAGGCATGCTGGATCGTGCGGATCAATCCCCGCTCGACGGTGACGGAGCGCGCCCCCCACTCCCGCATCAACGGTGCGATCACGCGGAAAATCACGAATCCGACGCTGCCGAACACCATCGCGGAACCGACGGTGATCCACGGCTCCACGGTCACCAGGACCGCGACGCCGCCGGCGATCATCAGAAGTTCCAGGGTGATGTTCAACAGCGTGCGCACGCAGTCGAACACCCTGAGCGCGTTGAGGGTGAGGCTCTGGATGATGTGCGAGGTATTGCGGCCCAGATGGACCGGATAGGGCTGGCGCAGATAATGGCTGAACAGGCGGTGCTCGAACCGGGCCATCATGGCGCAGCTCAGGCGGTTGTTCAGATAGGTCGTCGCCAGAAGGGCCATGTTCTTGAAGGCGAAGAAAACCCCGAACGACAGCGCCACCGTGACCGTCCGCCGGGCCGGCGTCATCTCGGCCAGGACCTGGGGAAACCAGGACGGCACCTGCCCCGGATCGACGATCATCTGCATGATGGGAAAAAACAGGCCGAGGCTCGCGGTCTCCAGCAGCGCGGTGAGCAGGATCGCCGCGAACAGGAACCCCAGCCGCCGACGCGACCAGGGATCGAGGAGAAACAGGAGCTTGCGGATGAACTGCGCCATCAAACGTCCCGCGCCCCTTCTGTCCCGAGGCCGAGATCGCCGCGCACGATCTCCAGAAAATGCGGGCCGTCCAGCTTGACCAGACTGTCGTAGGCGGCGCGGGGCTGGGTCCAGGCCCCGCTGTCCATATCCCGCAGCCGGTCCACGGCCTGTTCCGCCGAGGTGACGCAAAGGCCGGGGAAATCCCGGAACAGACAGCGGCGATGCCCCGGAATGATGTCGATCACCAGGGTTGGAACCCCGAAGTACACCGCTTCCGCCACCACGGTCGATGGGTCCGACAGAACGTAGCGGGCCGCGCCGATCAAGTCGGTGGCGTCGGTGGCGACGGCCTCGACGTTGTCCAGACCCTCGCGGCATGACTCGAGGAAGGCCCGGATCGCGGGAACCTCCGCCGACCCTTTCGGCTTCAGGCGGACCCGGTAATGGGGGAACGCCTCCGCGATGGCGCGCACCAGCCGGGGAAACTCGGGGTTGCCGATGCCCAGGGCGGCGAAGATGACGATGAGGTCCGAGTCCGCCGCCGGGCGCGGTCCCGCGAGTTGGGCGCGGGAAAAGGTAAAGCTGCCGACCGCGCGGACCTTCATGTCCTCCGGCCAAGTTTCCTTGTAATACAAGTTATACAGGTGATCTCCGAAAATATAGAAAACATCGAAGCTGATATAGCGGCGGCGGGGATTGAGGTCGGCCATGCCCTGAATCCCATGCATCAGACCGAGAGAAATCCCTCCGACGGCATGAAGCTCGGTTCGCCTCAGAATGTGCTCGACGTTGTATTCGTCCCTGTTCCAATAGTATTTCGGACGGAACCGAAAAAAGAAGGCCCGCAGCTTCAAACGGCGATGGGGCAACGTCGCGATCTGATAATAGTGCGCGGGTTGGAGCCGGCGATACGCCCGGTAGAGCGATGCTCCCTCGCGGAAAACGTCCCCGGCGCAGCGCAGGGCATCGACGAGCCCCACCCGGCCGTCGTCCCCGTTGCAGCGGCCATGACCTTCGAGCCCGGCGATGCCGTCGGTGGTCATGCCCTTTTCCCGCATCACCAGCAGCACCGGCCCTCCTTCCCGCGCCAAGTCGTAGATGGCCCGGTCGCGCGGGTCGCGCAAAAAATCGGCGGCCAGAAAGATGGGCTCCGGCTTCCGTCTCCGCAGCCGGGTCCGCGTCCCGAGCCAAACCAGCGAGGCCACGGCCACGGCCACGGCCAGAACGGCGTTCACGAGTCCGTGGGAGGCGCGGGGGGCGGATGCCCCCGGCAAGGGCGCTCCGAAATAGGCTTGGTGCAGGGCGAGGGCGTCGGCATCCAGGCCGATGACCCGGACATCCCCCCCCTCCAGCCGCCGCACGGCCGCCTCGCACAACAGCATGGGGAGGTATTTGTCCTGGAGATGCTTGCCGGTGACCTGCTTGTAGGCCATGGCGTAGCGGGGAACCGTGGCGTCGGCGGCGTCAAAGCCGAAGCGCCGGTTCTGCCACGGCTCGATGTCGGCGAAGATATCGCGGACGCTGAGGGCGTTCGGATTCCGGGCATAGGCGTCCATCTCCGGACACAGGTCGAGCACCGGGCTCGCCCGCCCGGCGGCAAGGACGCGGTCGACCACCCACCGCAACGGACGCCCGAGGGCCGGCAGAACGGGGGCCACGCCGATCACGATCACCCGTCTCCGCGCGAGAACCGCCATGATGAAGCCCGCGAGGGAGGCCTCGTTGACGGAAACGAGGGTGACCCCGCTCATGCCGGGCGGTCCAGGGTGTCCAGGACCACGGCCGCGCCGGCGGTGAAATCGGCGATCACGGGCACGGAGGGGGGAAACGGGCTGGCGCGCCCCTCGGCGACCCGCCCGATGAACCGGACGCCGACGGCCAGGGCGGCCTTGAAATCGCTGATCATGTCGCCGACGAAGACGATCTTGTCCGGCGTGACGTCCTCCCGCTCCAGAATCAGCTCCAGCAACTCCGGCTTGGGAGCGGGACTGCCGAGGATGTCCTTGAACAGGGAAGCGAATCCACGGGCTTCGGAGGTCTCGCGGACCTCGGCCCCCGGAGCCGCCGACACCACGTAGACGGCCCGCCCGGCAAGGCCTTGGAGAAAGCCAATCACCCCCGGCACCTCCGGACAGGTGCGCAGGCCATCGCGGCACAGGTCGACAAAGCGGGCAAGACGCCTCGCAACCTCGTCCGGCGTCGGTTCCCGGCCCGAAGCCAGGGTCAGGAAGTCGCGGACTTTGCGCGAACGCTCGACGCCGGGCGTTTCCTTGTGCCGGGCCAGCACCCGATCGCGCACCGATTCGGGATGGTCGTCGAAGAGGCGCCAGTAGGCCTCATCCTTGATCCGCACGGATTCAAGAACGACGCCGTCGAAGTCCAGGCAGAGAACGTCAGCCCGCGACATCGGGCACACCCAGCGCCTTCAGTCCGTCCAGCAGCCTGTCCAACCCCTTGGGATCAATGGTCGGCCAGGGCGCGCGCGCGGTTCCGAGGCTTCGGCCCATCCGGGCGAGAAGGGCGTAGCTGACCGGAGCGGCCGGTCCGAACGAGGCGACGACCCGCCGCGCCGCCATCAGCTTGCGGTGCAGGGCCGCGCCGAGCTTGAAATCCCCCCCCCGCAGCGCCGCGAACGTCTCCGAGGTCAGCCTCGGCATGCAGACGGTAGCCCCCGACATGCACGCCTCCAACCCGCTGGCGACGCCGTAGATCATGGCCGAGGTGTTGCCGGGAATGATTTCCCCGGCAAGCCCCCGCGCGGCGAGCGTGTCTTGCGCCTCCAATATCCAGCCCGGGTCCTTGGACCCGTCCTTCACTCCGGCGACGCCAGCTTCCGCCAGGGACACGAACTCTCCGGGCTTGATCAGGACCCCGGTCGTGCGCGGATTGTTGTAGAGGAAGAGCGGGAGCGACGACTCCCGGACGATGGCCGCGAAGTACTTTCTGTAGTCGTCGAATTTGTAATAATTGGCCCCGGAATAATAGAGCGGGATCACGCTGGCGATGGCGGTCGCGCCACAGCCGGCGGCGTGCTTGGCAAGCTCGATGGCCTCGTGCTGGGCGAACGCGCCGATGTGAACCAGGGTTTGCGCCTTATGCTTGCCGGCCGCCGCGCACCACGCCTCCGCCGCCCGCCGACGCTCGGAGGAATCGAGGATGGCGAAGCCTCCCCAGGTGCCCAGGCAGAAGAATCCGGTGACGCCGTTCTCCACCTGCCAGGCGACGAAGGGCTCGATCAGTTCGGGGCGCAGGCGACCGTCCTCCCCGAACGGAGCCAGGGGCGTCGTGATCACTCCGGAAAAAGCGCTCATTGCGAAAGCCTTTCGTCACGCGGGGGAAACAGCGCCTGGGC
The DNA here is from genome assembly GCA_015228695.1 of Alphaproteobacteria bacterium. Classification (GTDB taxonomy): domain Bacteria; phylum Pseudomonadota; class Alphaproteobacteria; order Rhodospirillales; family Rhodospirillaceae; genus JADGDA01. The sequence goes on along the minus strand of JADGDA010000006.1, from coordinate 18,436 downwards.
CATGGTCATCTGGACCGGATAGTCGATGGCGACCCCACGTTCGCGGGGGATCACCAGGGGGACCGGATTGTCGCTGAACAGATTGCGTCCGGGACGGCGGAAGTTGGCCACGGAATCCACCAGCACCACATCGTTCCAGAAATAGGTGCTGCCGTGGTCCTGCTTGCGGGTGACGGCCGGACCCTGCTGCGGCAGGAACGATTCCAGGCCGCCGTCGGCTCCGATCCGCCACAGCAACGCCGGAGGGTAGGTGCTCTCGCTGACCGAGACGACCGTGCGCCGACGGCCGTGCGCCTCGAACAGGCGCAAGGCCTCGGTGACGTCGCTCGCCACCCGCAGGGGCGCCGTCACCTGAAGCAGGACGACCACATCCTCCTCCCTCAACGCCTGTTCGTCGGCGACATGGCGGATGACATCCAGGATCGTCGCGGTATCGTTGCCGAGCTTGGCCGGCCGCCCCCGGACGGTGAAGGCGGGGTCCGGGGAGGCGAGCGTGCGCAACGGCTCGTCGTCGGTGCTGACGACGATCCGATCGAAGAACAGACCCCGCGCCAGTTCCAAGGTCCAGGCCGCCAGGGGCTTGCCGTGGAAGGGATACATATTCTTGTTGGGAAGCCGCTTCGACCCCGCCCGGGCGGGGATCAGCGCGACGACGCCGGAGGTCTCCGTCATGATGCTTGCTCTTCCGATTGTCAGCGACCGCTGCGCAGGGGCCTCATCGCTTCGGGATCGTCCGGAGACGGCCCCATTTCCTCGACGATCTTACGCAGGGAGACATATCCATGCCTGAATTTGCGCAGCCCGAGCGCGCTGCGGGTCCGGTGCGCCACATAATCCCACCCCAACGTCAGCGCCTTGCCCATCCCCTCGTTCTTAATGGTCCGCGCAAACTCCATGAGGGTCACGAAGTGGCGTAACCGATAGAAGAGGGCCGGATAGAACGTATGGGCGAGTCCCGGCTTCCTCGATCTCAGGATGGGGACGATCAACCGGAACGGCAGCGGCTTGCCCTGGATGAGGAGAGGAATGTACGGGCCGATCACGTCCTCGGCGATGGAACCGACGCCCGAATGGATGCCGCCGAGCATCTTGATGTCCCGCCCCATCGCCTTGAAATAGTGCTCCTTCCCGAACGTCTTGTAGTAGTGATAGTTGACCTCGATCGACATCAGGGGACGCCATGCCAGCCAGCGCAGGCGGGGCGTGTCCGTGTAGTTGATCGCCGCCTCCGGGTCGCAGGCGTCCTTGTTGGCGATGCTGAGAAGATACTTTTCCTCGCCGTCCATGCCGTCTCCCAGATACCCGTTCCGCCGGGCGTATTCGTAGAGCGGGGTACCGGGAAGCGCCTGGGCATAGCCGATGGCGAAGGAATCCGGGTTGAGATTCGGCGTCAGGGTCGTGCCGTACTTGATGTAGTCGATGGTTTCCCGGATCGTCTCCTCGTTCTCGCCGGGCATGCCGACGACGAACTGCATGCCGGTCGGGAAACCCGCCTCGATGGCCGCCTTCATGGCCGCGTAGTTCTGCTCGATGGAAACTTTCTTCTCGATGATCTGGAGCATCCGGGCACTGCCGGACTCGTTGCCGTAGGACAGATTGACGCAGCCGGCGGCCTTCATGCGCTGAATCCATTCGGGCGTCAGGGCGTTGGCGCGCACGCCGCCCGCCCCCCACAAGACGTCGCGCAGGGCGATCTGGTCGAGAAACTCGTCGAGCCAACGCTTATCGGCGCCGAAGGCCTCCGCCCCCATGTAGACGAAGCCGACATTGTACTTTTCCATCATCCGGTCGAGACGCTGCATCACGATGTCGACCGGGATATGCCGGATACCCTTTTGCGAGCGGTGGCAGAAGGTGCAACGGGCCACGCAGCCCTTGACGCAATTCAGAACGGCGTGGTTCTTGCCCTGGCGATGGGGCTCGTGGCTGCGCGGGTCCTTCCGGTAGGGAAAAATGATCTCCCCATCCTTGGCGATGGGGGTGATGTAGTTCCAGATCGTTCCGGTTTTCTCCAGGTCCTCCCAGTCATAGTCCCAGACGAGACTGGGATCGAGCTGCTCGGGGATGCCGGTATGAAACAGCTCCCCGTCGGCGTCCAGCAGGACGATTCCCTGGATGTCCTTGAAATCGGGGGGACGACGGGTGGTCCGGGCCCGTTCGACGATGTTGTGGAACACCATCTCCCCCTCTCCGGGGACACACAGGTCGATGTGGGCCCGGTTCAGCAGCAGATTGGCCGCCGAGGCCAGATTTCCGCCGCAGACGATCAGGGTCTCCGGAAGCTCCCGGCGAACGTCGCCCGCAAGCTGCCTAGTGTAGCCATAGGCGGTGGAGACGATGGCGCTGATGCCGAGGACGTCGGGTCTAAACGCCTTGATATGGGCGATGACCTCCTCCCGGCTGGGGCGCAGGGCGTCGATGTTGTAGAACGACACCTCCGCGTCGGAGTTCTTGCGCACATAATTGAGAACGCTCAAGGCGCCAATCGGCGGGAATTGGGTCGCGAAGTCACGGTTCGGCGTGTTGGCGACAAGGACTCTCATGTCAGCGCTCCCAGGACGGTCCCTTTTCGAGTTCCAGAGCATACACCGACGATTGGGAAATGGGATAACTCGTCGGCGTCACCGCCCGCAGCGGCGCGAGCCCCGGCGTCCGCCCATACAGCTCGAAGACCTCCAGCATCACCTTGTGCCGGTATTCGCTCGGCGTGAACCCGTCGAAACCGGCGAGCAACACCCGCCCGGCTCCGGCGGCATTGGCGAACGCCAGGGCATAGGCGGCCACGAGGTGATGGGGCACGACACACCCCCGATCCTCCGGATGGAACCGCCCGGCCTCGACGGTCAGGCCATAGTCGAGCAACGGCACCGACGCCAACGTGTCCCGGGCCGAGGACGACAGGGCCGCGACGGGCATGATCACCGGCCGCCCCAGGGCCGCGTACATGCCCCCCTCCACCGCCATGCGGACCGGGTTGCAGGTCGCATAGGCCGAAACCCGGTCGGGCGGCAGCAGGGTCTTGGCGTTGAGGACGATCACTCCGGGGCCTTCCCGGTCGATGAAATCAACCAGTTCATCCAGATGCTCGGCGACGCTCGGCCCCGGCCCCACGATCAGGACCGTTCGTCCCCCGGCCCAGTCCCTGGCGCTCCAGTTGCCCGAGAACGATGCCGCCCTGGGCCGCATGGCGTCTTCCAGCCGGCTCGGGCAATAGGCCCCCCCGTCCGCCCCCCCCAGGTTCATGAGTCCGGCCAGCACCTCGTCGTTGGCGTAACGCTCGTCCGCCAGCATGGTCTGGACATAGGTGGGATGAATCCCGAGCGTCGCGGACAGGTAATAGAACAGGTGATTGCCCCAGCCGTGACGCTTCTGCAAGCGGGAGAAATCCTCCAGCACCACATGGAACAGGGCCTCGGCGCGATAGGACCCCAACCCGCGTTGCGCCAGGGCGAGCAGCAGATGCTCCATCCGCGCGTTGCCCGCGCCGCGCCCCATGCCGAGCACGGTGCCGTCGACCCAGGACGCCCCCGCGTCGATGGCGGCCAGGGTGTTGGTCTGCGCCTGTCCCATGTTGTCGTGGGCGTGAAATCCGATCGGGCCGCTCCATCCCCGCCTCAGGGCGGCGACCGTGGACGCGGTGGACGCCGGGTCCATGTTTCCGAACGAATCCGCGAAATAGAGCACATCCACGATCCCCCACGACGCGATCATCTCCGCCGTCCGCGTCAACTCCCCGCTGTCCCGCCCTCCCGCCTGCATGAGATTGATTGCGACCTGATAGCCCAGGCTTTTCAGGCGCGAGAGCGCGGGACAGCACGGCTCGGCCTCCGTGAACAGGGTCGCAACGCGCACCAGGGACACACGGGAGCCGTCGGCGGGCCGGAACAGGGCGTCCACGGCGCATTCCGCCCCGCCGGGATGGCCGACCAGTTCCTTGGCATCCACCATCACCGCGACCCGGCACGTCTCCGGCAGGGGGAGCCGGTCGAGGAGCGAATCCGTGCTGAAGGCATACGGTCCGAGGAAACGCCCCCTGGGAAACGAACGGAACCCGATCTCGATCACATCGATCCGGGCCTGCTCCATGGCGTGGAGGTAGACATCGACGGTCCCGCGTCCAAAGCTCCAGTCATTGTAATAACCCCCGTCACGAAGCGTACAATCCAGAACCTTCAATCCGTGCATCCGGACGCATTCCCTTGATGAAAGACGCGGAGCCCCCTGTCACAGGCTCCACAGAAAGCCCTTTTTCTTTTCGGTCGGCACCTTGACGACGATGTCGTGGCACTTGATGCACCGCCCGGCCGGCGGGTGCGGAATCTGCGACGTCGGCAGCAGCGGCGGTCCCAGCTTCTTCACCTTGGACAACTCCTCCAGCACGGCCCCCACCGGGGTCTTGAACTGGGTTCCGGGGCCCGGTCCGCCAAGAAAGAGATGGCAATTGAGGCAGGTGCCCACGAAGGGATGGGGCATCGGCGCGCCCTTCTTGATCCGGGGAATGTGGCGGATGGTCATCAGCTTGAATTTCGGCTCGGGTGAAATCGCGGCAAAGATCGAAGCGATGATCGACGCCTCGGCCGGCCCGGCCAGACGCCCGACCAACTGCCCCTCGACGACCCGGGTCGACATATGCGGAGCCAGACCGAAATAGGTATTGCCGTAGGTGTTCCACAACATCCCCATGCCGAACACGGCGACCAGCGCCACCACGGCCCCCCTGCTGCGGACAAACCGGCTCAACCAGTTGCGGACGGGGGGTTTTTTACCCACGAACGGAACCTATTTCAGTTGATTCGACCAAAGGGCAAAGCCCTCGTCGTTCCGCAGCCCGCACTGCTTGCCGTTGACGGTGATGGTCTTGGCGTACAACTCGACGTTCGCCTGCACCTTGTCGAATTTGAAGGCGATTCCCTCGACCTGGGCATTCTCGACGACCCCGCATCCGAGATAGGTCAGATACCAATCGGGCGCGAGGGAGATTTCCTGAACCGGATTGGCCCCGTCGGAGATCCAGATATGCACCTGCCCCCAACCCATTTCGCTGCCGAGGGCCACGGTCGAGACCACCCGGCCCCGGTAACGCTGCGTCGCCGCCCGCGTGAACGGGATCAGTCCGGGGATGGCCGCGTTGCGCGCCACGGGCGCCGGCAACTGGGTCCGGGGCATGTTCATGGCCTGCTGCCCCGGCAAGGCGTTGGGAGCCGTCCCCGTGTTCATCGGGGCCGGGTCCATGTGGTCGCGCTGCAAGACCTCATCCGGCATCATCGCCGCGCCAAGAATGCCGATGACGAAAACGGCCCCGGCGCCGAGAATCACGTATTCCGCCTTCATCTTCTTTCCCCGCCTTTTCCAGTAACCCGGCCAGCGTCGATATACCCCGCGTCAAGAGGGCTTGACGACATCTCCCGCGTCAAGAGGGCTTGACGATCATAAGCTGGGACCCCTTCGCCCGCTTCGTGCGCGTTTCCATGGTCGGAGTCACAGAGATGCGCACGTCACGGGCATGATCGACATCGGAGAATATCCGGGAGCGGACCTTCTCGGCGATGAGATCGCTTTCTTGGATCAGAAGCTGGCCATGCACATAGATGTTGAGGTCGATATGCAGGTCCTCGCCGACATAACGGCCGCGCAGGCTGCGCACGCCCTCGACGCCCGGACTCTCCATGGCGATGTGATAGACGAGGCGCAGAATGTCCATCTCGACCGAGGCGTCGAGCAGCCCCTTGATCGCATCGATGTTGAGTTCGACCCCGATCTTGGCGACCATGACGGCGACGAAGATCGCGGCCAGGGTGTCGGCAATCGGATAGCCCGCGACCGAGGCCAGGATTCCGATCAGAACGCCCGTCGACGACAAGGCGTCCGAGCGGTTGTCCCAGGCGCTCGCGATGATGGCCGGGCTGTTGTTCTCCCGGCCGACGCAGCTCTGGTAACGATACATCAGCTCGTTGACGATGATGGACGCGAACGCCCCCAGGGCGGAAACGATGCTCGGCGCGGTCAGGTCGTCGTTCACGATCGCCATGACCGCCTCGTACAGGATGTACAGGGCGCCCAGGAAGAGGATCAGGCCGACCACCGACGAGGAGATGAACTGGATGTTGCCGTACCCGAAGGGGTACTCCTCATTCGGCTTGCGATTGGACAGCTTCACCGACAGAAGGACGACGCCGCTCGCCACCACGTCGGCCCCGGAGTGAACGGCGTCGGCCACAAGGGCGGCGCTGCCGCTCATCACGCCAAGCAGGGCCTTGAACACCATCATGCCCAGATTGACGTAAACGGCCCACCAGACCACTTCTTCCCGGCAATCTCCGCAGGTTGCAGCCTTCATTTGGCAAGATATTCCAGTATGCTCTGACCAGGAATCCGATAGTTCCCGCTCACGAGCTTGGCCCGCAGCCGGCCCTCGCCGATCAAACCGATCACCTCGGCGCGGCTGACCCCAAGGTAACGGGCCGCCTCCCATGTGGCGTAGATGCGGTTCGGCTTGACCTCGCGCACGAACAGGTCATAGAGCTGCAACGCCGCCGCCGCCAACGAGAGGATGGAACCGGTCCGGGTCACGGCAAGCCAAATCATTTTCCCTCTCCCTTCGGCGCCACCAGCGGGAACAACTGCTGATACAACTCTGGAGAAATACCAGGACCAGCGGCGGCTGTCCCATCAAAATAAGCCGCCCTGTCAAAATTGACCCACTTCGCCATCATGTACCACGGAAACTTCGATATGGCCGTATTGTACATTCTCGCGGAATTATTGTACTCCTCCCGCGCGCGGACAATTCTGTCCTCCATCTCTACGAGGGAACTCATCAGGTCCTTGTACGTTTCCGATGAACGGACATTGGGATACTGCTCGACGACCGCGAGCAGACGTCCCAGGGACGCTTCCGTCCCCTGACCGCCGGACAGGGCCTCAAGAACCTTGTTGAAGTCCGGGCCCTTGGTTCCCTGGGCCCCGGACTGGGCCCCGGACTGGGAGATGATGCTCTCGGCCACCGCCTCGGGCAGCTTGCTTTTCTTGATGATCTCGGTCCGCATCTCGGCGGTGTGCGAGTAGATGGCGTGTTCGAGGGCGGCGTGGTTGAGGGTCAGCTTAACCAGATTGCTGAACAGATTACTCCGCCGCTGGATGGCGGAATGAAGGTTGCCGTCCTTGGTGAGAACGTCCTCATGCAACATGACGAACGTGTTGTAGTTGAAGAAGAGGGTCGCCGCGAACAGCACCATGGAGACCAGGGAGGCAAAGACGATGATCTTCAGCCCGCGCACGGCCGGAATTTTGGACTCCGGCTCCACCGCATCCCGATACAACTGGACAAGCAGAGCCTCGGACTGCCGCACGCGCCGCGTGCTGGCCTCGTCCATATCCCACCGTTCCTCGCTCTGGTCCGCCATGGCCGATGCCCTTCACCCCGCCATCGTCACTCCTGCGCGTGCGCCTCTTCCAGGTCGCTGGCGCGCTTGAAATAGCCGACCGCCGTTTCGTGCTCGCCCTTCTGTTCGTAGGAAAAGGCGATCGAGCGGTAAACCTTCGGGTCCTCCGGGCGCAGTTCCAGCGCCTCCAGGAGGCACTCGATGGCCTTGTCGTGCTCGCCGTTGTTGTCGTACGCCAAGCCCAGCCGATAGCGCACATTGAAGTTGTTGTGGTTGGCGTCGGCCGCCATTTGCAGGAAGGGAATCGCCTTGTCGTTGAGCCCGGCCTGGCTGTAGGCGATGCCGAGAACCGTCGCCGACTTGATGTCCTGGAGCGCGGCATAGGCCCCTTCGAGAAGAAGCAATCCTTCCTCCTGGCGCCCGACCCTCAAGGAGGACAGGCCGAGATAGAGCATCACCTCGGCATCGTCGGGAACCGCCTCGTGGATCGGCTTCAGGACGGCCACGGCGGCGGCATAACGGCCCCGTTTCGCCTGCTCGATCCCCCTCTCGCGGAAGAAGTCGCGGCGGGTTTCCTCATCAAGGGAAAAAACGGATTGAAACCCCTGGACCATGTTGTTGGCGATCCGCTTCGCCACCATCCCGCTGAACTGGGCGTAAAGGGCCACGGTTTCGACGAAATCCATCTTCTGTCCCATCTTCTGATCCCACATGCTCTGATTCTAATAGGGCGGCCTGCCCGGAGTCGGATTGACGATCACATGACACGCCTCGCACGGTCCCTTGTCCTCGTGCGGCCGCATCCCCCCCGATGCCTTCTCCGCCGTGATCGGAGGCGGAGGCAGGGTGATCAGGTCGGGGTCGGGCGTCAATTCGAAACCACGCCCGACCGGGTGGCAATTCGTGCACGGCCCCCGGTAAGGGTGCGGGCGCTCCGCCCCCGGCACGATCATCGGGGCGCCCTCGACCTGGGCGAACCCCAGATCGGGGCTTCCACGCAGGACCACGGTCAACTGCGACAGGGTCACCCCGCCGCCCGCCTCGGCCTGCTTGCCCTTGCGCAGAAAGGTGAGGCGGGCCTGTTGCCGGTCCTTGACCAATCGGGTCTGGCGCTGGAAATCCTCGATCGTCGCGACGGTCCCCTCATCCACCTTGATGATGATGTCGCCGGCCAGGATTCCGGCCGCCGCCGCGTTCAAGGTCACCTCTCCGACCAGAATTCCCTGCACCCCCTGCGGAAACTGGAGCTTACGCCGGAGTTCCTCGGTCATCAACCGCCCATCCAGGCCCTGCCAGTGCGCCTCGAACAATTGGACCTTGCCCGGCACGTAGTTCGGCGGCTCGGCCTGGGCCGCGCCGCCCCCCGCCTGAACCTGGGGCGCGCGGAAGGCAAGCTGGGAGTCGGCCCGGCCCACGGGCGGGCACAGTCCCGCGAGCACCGCCCCCACGGCCACAGCCACCACCCAACGCCCGAACGCGAACCGCATCAAACCTTCCTCGTCGCGCCGGACGGGCGCCGCCCACCACGGGCCATCAACTGACCGACAGCAACTTGATCGACGTCGCCAGCATGACCGCGGTGTAAATCCACCTTAGGGCGATCAGGGGCAGAACCTTCATCAGCCGGGCCCCGATAAGGCCGCCGACATAGGCTCCCGGCACCATGATCAGGGCCAGGGATAGCGGAGACGGCCAGTCGATGAGACCGGTGCCGATGCCGTGGGTAAAGGCGACCGCGGCCCCGCCCACCGAAGCCCAAAACACCAGAACCGAGCTGTTGGCGATGGCGTTCTTGAGCGACACGCCACCGAAGAAACGTTGCAGGGGAACCTCGACCACACCGCCGCTGATGCCGAGGATGCCGCTCACCAGCCCCATGGGCAGGCCCAGGATGGCGTTGCGGGTGTGATCGGCGGATTCGGGGGTGACGGCCCGGGCCTTTTTCTCTCCCAGCAGTTCGTCCACGGCGGCATCGCCGGCCTCGGCGGACTCGGCGTTCGCGGAAACCAGGATGTCCTTTTCCTTCTTGTCGTAGAAGATTTCGTGCAGCCCCTTCAGGGACATCAGCAAAGCGAACAGGCCGAGAATGATCGCCACGATGGCGTCATCGATGGCGTTGCCGATGAAATAGCCGATGACGACGCCGGCGACGCCCCACGGAGCCAGGGCGCGGACGTTGCTCCACGAGACGAGCCCGGCACGGTCGTTGCGGATGGCGGCGGCCCCATAGACGAAAACGTTGGTCAGATAGGCGACCGGACGGATCAGGTACATGCCGTAACCGAAGAAGATCATCATCCCGGCCACTTGGATCACGCCGCCGCCCATGGTCATCATGCCGCCGACGACGCCGGAGATCAGGGCCAGAAGGGCCAGCCCCACGATGTTGCCGACCTGATAGCCCCCGATGGAAAGCTCGAACCCGTGATCCGCGTCCACGGCCAGCACCGGCACCGCCGGCATCACGGGAAGAGCCCCGGCGGCGGGGGAGACACCGGCGGGTGCCGCCACGTTCATCCCGATGTTGCCGCCCTCGCGGGCCACCTGGGCCCTGGCCATCGCCCACCAGGGGGCCGAGGCGGGCTGCTGCGCCGATGGTTGCTGCTGCTGCTGCTGGGGGGGGAGCTGTTGCCGGGGCATGGCGACCGCCGCCGCATAGGGAGCGGCGACAAGGGTGCCCATGGTCGATGCCGGAGGCTGCTGCTGGACGGCGGCGGGAGGGACCTGCGGCGGCGGGGCGATCTTGAACTTCACCACGTCCTGGAAGTGGGTGGCGATGACGTGGGCGGGAACGGCGTAGCCCTGCGTCTGGCCGGAGGGAGAGGTGACGGCGATGCTGATGCCGACCAACTCGCCCGCGATATTGACCAGGGGGCCGCCGTTCTGCTCCCACGAATAGACGGCGTCGCTCGCCAGCAGGTGGGAGATCGTAGAGGCTTCGGTGGTCAGGGAGATGTTGTTGCCCACGATCCGCCCCTCGCGGAACACGGTACCCCCCCGCACGCCGTAACCGAACCCGAACACCGGCGTCGCCACCGGCATCGCCTGGGTCCCCGCCATGACGAAGAACAGGAAGCGGTCGCCGGTCCGCATTTTCAAGAGGGCGAGATCGTGCTTCGGCTCCATCTTCACGATCTGGGCCGGATAGCGCTTGACCCCCGTCGTCGTGCGGACATGCACGTCGATGTCGGGCAGACTCGCCACCGAATGGAGGGTCGTGAGCACATACCCGTTGGCCCCGACGATGGCCCCCGAGGCCAGGACGGTGGCGTTCACGCCCCGGTCGCTGACGCCGACCACGGCCGGGGGAACCAGGGAAAGAAGGCGTTGGGAGTTCGGGATGCCGGCGACGTCGCGCAACAGAAAGCCGGAAATGGACAGGTCGTCGTACCCGGAAAAGAATCCGTCGTCCTTGTAGTGGTCGAGGAGATAAAACCCCCAGGCGAAGGTCGCGAACACCAGCACGGCCAGGAGCGCGGCAAGCGAGTGCCAGGGCCGCGTGCAGAACGCAACCATGCTCGACGGCGTTTTACCGGTGTTCGCCATGGGGCTACTCACGAAAACGAAACAGGACGGCGCACCCGGCCACAAGGCGCGATCCGGCGACGGATACCACTCCGGCCCTTTCTACCCCGCCACCACGATGATGTAAAGGGTGGACAGGCCCAGGAAAACCCCCATGATCGGCAGTCCCCACCGCAGATACCCCTTGAAATCAAGGGTGCCGCTGGGTCCCATGGCCGCTCTCATGTCCGGGTTGGCGCTCAGGAACCACTCGACGCGCGAGGCCGCGATGGAGCCGGCGGTGGCGCCGGTCAGGGCCGCCGATGATCCCGCCAGAACCCCGAGCGAGAGCGCCCACCAGACCGCGTTGCCGTCGAGCGCCGCCCCGGTCGCGGCGGCCACCGGGACGAACAGGGCCGTCGTCGGCCCGGCGTTGAGGAAGATGGTCAGAAAGGCCGCGAGCCACATGAGGGCCAGAAGCTGGAGCGTCGGCTGTCCGCCGCTCATCGAGTGGATGATGGCCAGCAACGTGTCCCCGGCTCCGGCCGCGATCAGCCCTCCCACCATCACGAACAGTCCCGTGAAGAAGGCGATGTCGTTCACGCCGCACGCCTCCGCGATCTCGTCGCCCTGGAAATCGCCGAGCAGCAGCGCGAACAGGCCCGCGATCAGGGCGATCCAGGCCGGGCGCAGATGAAGCCAGTCCGACAGGAGAAACCCCAGAATCGTCGCCCCCAGAAGCCACATGGCCGCCCGCGCCAGCCGCGGATTCCCGGCGGTCTCGGCCAGCAGCCGCTCGATGAACTGGGCATCGGGCTCCCGCGGGCCGATGTTCCTCAGAACCAGCAGTTCCCGATGCCGGTTGAAGAACAGCAGCATGAACGCCAGCAGGATCAGGCAGGGCGCCATCATGCCCCCGAGAAAATCGATGAACCCGAGGCGTCCGGCCGAGGCGATGATCATGTTGGGAAAGTCGCCGATCATGGACGACGCCCCGCCCAGGTTGGCGGCGACGATCTCGGAAATGGCCACGGGAACGGGATTGAGGCGCATCTGCCGGCAGGCGGCCAGGGTCACCGGCAGAACGATGACGATCGCGGCCAGATTGTTGACGACCAGGGAGATGCCGTAGGTCATCAGCGTCAGCACGAGGAAGACCCACCACCCGTTGCCCAGGGACGAGGCCACGGTGGTCGCGGCGATGTGGCCGAACACGCCCGACCGCGCCAGCACCGCCGACACCAGGGACATCCCGAGGCAGAGCGCCAGCGTCTCGAAATAGATGGACCCGACGACCGCCTGCAACGGGTAGAACCCCGATACCATGCCATAGACCGCCATGGTCGCGCCGCCGCCGAGCACGACGTACTCGCGCGGCACCCGTCCGCGATAGATCAGTGCGAAGACGGTCGCGAAGATCGTCAGGGCAACGGCGAAATCCACCCCTCAGCCATCCAGTTCGGAGACGAGATCGTCGGAGCCGGCGTTCCGTCGCGCCGACGCGGGGGCGGCCTTGGCGCATCCCTCGGCGCTCACATGCAGCGCCCCGATATGCGCCAGCTTGCGGCTGATTTCGGTCTTCACCGCCTCGCAGATGAGGTGGGCCTCCTCGACGGACAGGGCATCGTCGACGCCGATGACCATCTCGACCAGCATTTCCTGTCCGACGTGGCGGGACCGGAGCTGCTTGACCTCGACGACGCCCTCCACCGAACGCGCCAGGGCGATGATCTTGCCGCGCAGCGGCGTGTCGATGCTGCGATCCATCAATCCCTTGTAGGCGTCCCAGAACACGCCGCCGCCGAGATACAGAAGGTCCAGGGTTTCGAAAACGGCGATCGCGGTGTCAAGCCACGGCATCCCGAGGTAATGGGCGCCGATGATGCCGCCGGCCACCACCGCCGACGCGGTCGCGTCCGAATGGCTGTGCTTGGCCAGGGTGCGCACCATCGGGCTGTTGACCTCGGCGGCGACGCACTTGGCGTAGGCGTACATGAAGATGTTGACGGCGACGGCGACCACCGCCGCCCAGAGGGCGATGATGTGCGGCGTCCGGTGCCGTTCCGGATCCACCAGGATCTGAATGGCGTGCACCAGAAGATATCCTGTCACCAGGAGGAAAACGACGCTGATGATCAGCGAAAGAACGAACTCGATCTTGCCGTGCCCATACGGATGCTGTTCGTCGAGGGGCTTGTCCGACACGGACATGCCGATGATGACGAGCATCGACGTCACCACGTCCTTGGCCGAATACATGGTGTCCACGACCATGGCCTGCGAGCCGGAAACCAAGCCGACGAAGGCCTTCATCGCCGTCAGGACGATGTTGACGACCAACCCCACCCAGCCGATGGTCCTGGAGCAAGGCACGCATTTCTCATACCGCATGGACAGATCCCGCCTGCATTGACCTTACTTCCTCAACGCCCTTCCCTGGCACCCTTCCCCAGCGCCCGCCCGCATCCAGCCCCATCAACGGCGGGGGCGGATGATCACGTTGGTCTTCTTCTTCCTCTGCCGGACCGCCTGAAGCAGCACCCCGAGCACCGCCGCCGCGAACCCGACGAAAAACGCGATGCCCACGATCAGAACCAGGGGGGCCTCGAACGAAATCAGAAAATAGAATGGCACCACATGGAGATTCTCCGTGGCGAAAAGAACCACCAACCCGACGAAAATAACATAAACGATATATGTCAACACGGGAAACCCAGCTCCATATCCCGGCAAGCCCCCAACCATCGCCCCTTCGGGCCTCTGCCTCAGATCAGACGGGGTTCCAGATATTCCCGAATCATCTTCTCCGCCGCCCCCCGGTAAGCATACGCCGCCATCGGCAGGGACAGATTGACCTTGACCAGTTGGTCGAGCACCGTGATCCGCCCGGAGACGCCGATGCCCTTGACCGTGCCGGACACCGCGAACACATTGCCCTGACGATCAAAGCCGAGCCCGTTCAACCCACCGCCCTGGTCCTGCTTCGCCGCGGCCAGAACCTGGTCCAGCTTGCGGACGGCGGCCACCATCGGCAACGGATTGGCGATCTCAAGCTCCACGTCCGGCATCGCTCCCTCTTCCTCGGGGTCCGGCCATCCCGCCGCGCCATGCGCCCACTTTGCCGCAGCCACGCACGGGGCTGCGGAACGGTATACGGAATTCCACCCACTTTCCACCGCAAATTACGGCGCAAACGGGGCGATCGGGTGAGCCCGACCGCCCCTGTTCCCTTTTCCAAGCGCCAAGCGAAACGGCGAACGACCGCGCGGAAAACTGCTAACGACCGCGCCCGGTGAGGCGCATCAGGTTGTCGCCGAGAACGGAAACTCCGGTCTTGAGGCGGGCCGCCAGCAGGTCGGGGGCTCGGGCCAGGAAACGGGTGGCCTTCCCCGTGCCGACGATGGCCAGCCCCAACCCGTCGCCCAGCACGTTGATCACGCCGTTGAACAGGTCCTCCACCGGGACCTCGATCATTCCGTCTCCGGCATCCATCCGGCGCGGCGGGAACGGGTTCATCGGCGGGGACGACGGCGCGGCCTCCTCCCCGCGAAGGTCGTCCCATCCATTCGGACCCGTCCCGGCGTCCATTTCCTGTTCACGCCCATTGTCGTCCATCGGCATTTCGTGCGCCCCCTGCTCGTTTCCCGAGACCGCGATCCACGAAGTCCGTGGAGTTCCGGCCGTTTCTCCGCTCCCGCCCCCGCCGTCACCCGAGACGACTCGTCAGATGACCACAAAGATCTCGGCGCCGTTGCGGCTGACCTTGACCAGATTGTTCGGGCGTTTCGAAACGGTGCGGATGGCCCGATCGAACTCCTCCGCCGTTTCCACGGGCTGATTGTTGATCTGTATGATCACGTCGCCCATCTTGATGCCGGCCTTCGCCGCCCGGGAGGCCGGGACCACTTCGTTGACCACCGCTCCCATGATCCCCGCTCCCTGCGGATCGGTCGACAGGGCCACCATGGCGAAATTCTCGATCTCGACGCCGAGCCAGGCGAATTCCGTCGGAGGGGGTTTGTTCGAGGGCGGGGGGGCCGTGCCCATGTCCGTCGCGCCCATGACCAGCTTGATGTTCTGGCGCTTTCCGTCACGCATCACGGCAATACGGACGACATCCCCGAGGGCGATCGTCTTCAAGGCGCCGGACACCTGCTCCGGCGTTGCCACCCGGCGGCCGTCCACTTTGACGATGACGTCCCCGGGTATGATTTTGGCGGCGGCGGCGGAGGAGCCGGGCACGACGGAGGCCACGAACACCCCCTCGCCCGCCGCCTGTCCGACCCGTTGGGCGAGGGTGGGCGTCAGGGTGTGCACCACGGCCCCGATCGTGACCGCAGTCCCGACGTCCGCCGGATTGCCGTTCCCGGCGGCGGGAACCTGCCCCAGACCGAGACCCGGCATCGGCGAGGCAACCGCCCCCGCCCCCATCAATGGCCCAGTGGGAGAGCCGGTGGCGGGAGGCGCGGTGGGGGTGGCCACATTGACCGCCAGGCTCGACGGCGGCTTGGCGAACTGGTACTGGAACGCCACCGCCGCGCCGCCGATGATCTGATGGCAACTCGTGCAGTCCATGGCCTCGCGGCCGTCGGTATGGGGAGCCGCCGCGCCCGCCTGGATCGGGGGAGCCGCCCCGCCCGGCATCGCCGCAAGTTGGCCCATGGCGGCCGGGGCCGCCGCGAATTGACCCATGGCCGGGGCCGCCGCAAATTGACCCATGGCGACCGGAGCCATGGGGCCGGCGGCGGTCCTTTGCAGGATCTGGTGACAGGTCGAGCAGGCGAGTTTCTCCCGCCCATCAAGGTGGGGCGGGGTCATCCCGGCGTAGATCGGCGGCGCGTTCCCGCCGCCCTGGGTCGGGAAGGCCGCGACCTTGGCCATCACCGCGCTGTCGGGCAGAACGATCTCCGTTTCGACGAACTTGCGCGCGTGATTGCTCGGGATGGCGAAGCCGACCCCGGAAAAAGCGCCGGTCGGGGTATAGATGGCGGTGTTGATCCCGATCACCTGCCCCTCGATATTGACCAGGGGGCCGCCGGAGTTGCCCTGATTGATCGCAGCGTCGGTCTGGATCAGGTTGGCGTGGGTCACCCCCTCGATCATCAGCGACTTGCGCATGCCCGAGACGATTCCCCGGCTCACCGTCTGGTCGAGCCCGAACGGACTGCCGATGGTGATGACCTCCTCGGCGACGAGGATGCGGTCGCTATCGCCGAGAACGGCCGGGATCAGCGGCCTTCTCGGCTTGATCTTCAACAGGGCGAGGTCGAGGCTCTCGTCCATCTTGATGATGTCGGCGTTATAGCGCTGGGTCCCGCCGTCGTCGAACACGGTGACGAATGCCGATGCCGCCCCACGGACGACGTGAAAATTTGTGAGGACATAACCGTCGGCGCGGACGATGACGCCCGAGCCCACATTTTCGAGCACCCCGCCGACGAGCGGCGCGGCGAACCGGATCTCGCCGCCCGGCGCATTGGGGTCCTGGACGCCGGGCGTCTGAACCACCGGGGAAACCGGGGCCGTCGTCACCCCGCCGCCGCCGCCACCGCCGTTACCCCGGCTCACGGTGACGTTGACCACGCTGTGGTGCAGATTCATCACGACGGCCGAGAAGTTGCTCCCCCCGGCCGACGGCGGAGCGCTCCCCGCTCCCTGAACTCCCAATCCCACCGCCGGAGCCGGATTCGCGACTCCCGTCCACGGGGACGGGACGCCGATGGCCGCAGAGGGGAACGCCGGCTGTCTGGCCTGGGCCGCTCCGCCGGGAAGGGGGCGGGGCGCCATGTTGACGGCGGCGGACTGCGCTCCAAAGGCGTTGAAGGAGCCGATGAACCCAAACCCCTGGGTGTAATAGCCGGTATACCAGTAGGCCCCGAGCAAAATCAGGATCGCCACGGCCCCGGCAACATAGAAGTACTTCTTGAGGCTCTTCGAGCAGACGGCCGGCGTTTCCGGGAGATTCTCTTCCACGAACGGTTCCATCGAGGTCACTCTTCGTCGCCGAGCACGTCTTTATCCTTGACCCCGGTTTCCTTCCGCACGGCGGACACACCGGCGGCCAGCGACAGAACGCCCACCACGACCAGGACGATCGGCACGATCCCCCGCAACACGTCGACGAGAGACCACCACCACACCGTCATTCCCCACAGTCCCAACGCAACCGCAAGGAGCCCCGCAACAACACCCGGCATCAACACTTCTCCGCATACGAGCGCACGACCGTCCCCAAGATGACCCACGACAAGATGGCCAGCCTCAAACGCCTTCTTCCGCCGGAACACGCGCGTCCCCGCGCGACCGTACCAGAACCCAGAGGGAATAGCACATAATGAGCAGGTTGCCTATGCCCGTGAACACGAAAGGCGCATAGGGGCCGATCGCATCGAACAGCAGGCCGCCGATTTCAAGGAAGACGATGATCCCGATGCCGCCCACCAGATTGAACGCGCCGAGGACCGAGCCGAGAATCTCCCGCGGGGCCAGATCGATGGCCAGAACCTGGGGCGCCACCAGACATCCCGCCTGACCGGCGGCGGCGAGAATCGTCGGCACCACGATATACCACTTATAGGGATTGACGACGAACCCCAGCCCGGCGAAGCCCAGCCCCGACATCGCCATTCCCACGGTAATCGCGGCGATGCGGCCGTGGCGCTCGATGAACGCGCCCCAGAAGGGAATGGAGACGAGAACGACGATTCCGACCAGACCGATGAGTTTCCCCGCCTGGGCCGCCGCCGCTTCCTGGGTGACGCCGACCAGATCGCCGAAATAGATGTACCAGAGCATGAAGAACATGCCGATCAGCACCATGTCGCTCCGCGCGAAGAACGCCGACAGAAACGCGAGTCGCATGCGGGAGTCGGTCCGCAGGAGCGTCCCGATCCGCCGCCATGGGATATGCCTTTCATCGAGGCGGGGAGCGACGTCGATCAGACACTTGCGGGTCAGCCAAGCCCCGATAAAGGCAATTCCCGCCGTGATCAGCATGACCGTGACCACCCCGGTGCGGGGGGGGATCTGCATCAGCACGGCATAGACCAGGGTGGCTCCGAAGGCGGTCATGAAGGCGGTGTTGGCCATCAATCGGGCCCGGTTGCCGGTGTTGCTGAAATCCCCGACCAGGGCGGACAACTGGGGCCAGACCGCTCCGGCCCCCAGGGCCATGACAATCCGCATTCCGTAGTAGAACGCGACGCCGCCGATGCCGAGGGCGGTGCCGATGGACAGGCTGAACGGAGCCAGGGCCGCCCCGACGCCGGCGGCGAAGAACCCCACCACCACGATCGGCACCCGCCCCACCCGGTCGGACAGATAGCCGAGATAGCCGACGAGGAGCAGGCTGAGAATCTCGGTCACCACGGCGACGTTGGTGTTGATGGCCCCGGCGCTGGCGAAGGGGATGTGCAGGACCGCGCGCAGAAAAAGCGGCTGCACGGCCACGGACAGGGTCACGAAGATCATGGCCACGGCGGCCAGAAGATAGAGGCCGTTCCAGTGCCGACTCTCGATCACCCGACCCGTCCGCATGCGCGCCCTTTCCC
>JADGDA010000069.1 GCA_015228695.1 Alphaproteobacteria bacterium | reverse complement strand
CCTTGTCAGCCAGTGGGAGCGCGGCGAGAAGCACCCGCGCGGCGCTTCTCTCAAGCTGCTCACGTTGGTCGCCAAGAAGGGCCTGCAGGCGGTGGCATGATGCGGAGTCCGATGGAAGGAACCAGCCCCACTCGAACCATCGAGGATCCCTACGGGGATGGGGACGTTGGGCCGCCTTCCCTTGTTTGGAGCAGAAGGAACGTGTCGAAGTCGATGCGGCCGTTGGGGGTCAACCCGTGTTCCGACTGGTAACGGGTCAGGGCCGCGCGCGCCTCGTCCGTCAACCCCTTCCCGGACATCTGCGCCGAGGCCAGATAGCCCGCGGCCACCAGCCCGTCGACCACCGCGACCACCCGCCCCGCGTCGTCCAGGGTTTCGAACTGTTTCTGGATGTAGGCGCGCGTCATCGGGCTGGTGCTGTCCATGCCGAGGCACGTCCAATAGGGAACGCCGGCATGCTGGCCCAGCAGTTCCAACAGACTGACCTCCACCAGGGCCCGCAGCGTGGCGTGCAGGCCCTCCGTCTTGCCGGTGCTCAACGTCAGTTGCAGCCCGACCTTGCCGAACTCGCCGCCGCCCCCCTCGTCCTTGACCTTGGATTCGATGACGATGCTGTTGGTCACCGTGGCTCCGGGGATGTTGGAGCGGGTCGCGGCGTCGAACAGATTCATGTCCAGGCTGAGGATGTTGTATTTGACGTCCACGTTGCTTAGGACCTCGACGACCTCGAACTTCGCGACCTTGCCCGAGGCCCTGACCATATAGGTGGTCCGGTCGGCGGCCAGGGTCGCGAGCAGGCTGGTCTGGGAAACGTTCTTGTCGTAACCGGTGACGGCGCTGCGGATGTAATAGGCGGCCGACGGCTGAATCGTTTTCCGCTGCGCGTCGCTTGAATCCCGCAGCATGTTGAAATCGGCGCTGGTCCCGTCGAAATCATGCCAGATGAAGGCCCGGCTGCGCTGGGTCATCCGCGACAGAGCGGTCAACAGCATGTCCTTGCTGTCGTTCAGGACGCCCTGGGTGTAATCGACCACTCCGGTGCCGGAAATGGCGACCGGGGCCTTGGCCCGTTTGGCAAGCAGACGGTCCAGACAGGTCAGCGCGTCGCTGAACACCGTCCCCGATTGGGTGGCGTCCCCGGCCGGCCGGTGCGGAGCCGTGTCCCCGGTCTTATCCCCGGCGCCCGCCTCCCCCACGGCCAGCAGCGCCGCAACGGCCATGGCGGCCCCCTTTTTTCCTCCGGCCAAGGCTCCCCCCTCGCGCCATGACGACCGGAGCAACGTTAACGCACCCGATCTTTCGGACGCAAGAGCGCCGTTCGAAAAACCCTACCCATTGGGATGGGCCTTTCTTCACCCCTATGATTTTCTTCCGGCCTCGACAGGGTGTTTCCCTGCGCCGGGAAAAGCGGGCACACTCTGTTCCAGACGGTCGTTTCATCAGTCCCGTCCCCCCGGAGGACCGTCCCGGCGGAGGCGGCATCAGACAGGGCGTGAACAATGGACCAATCCAATCGGTACGCGAATCTGAACCTGAACGAGAGGGATCTCATCGCCGGCGGACGTCATGTTCTGTGCGTGTACCGGATGGCGCCGAAAAAAGGGTACGGATATCTGGAGACGGCGGCGCATTTCGCGGCGGAATCCTCCACCGGAACCAACGTCGAGGTCTGCACCACCGACGACTTCACCCGTGGGGTCGACGCCCTTGTCTACGAAGCCGACGAGGCCGCTTCGCTGATGAAGATCGCCTACCCGATCGAGCTGTTCGACCGCAACATCACCGACGGGCGCGCGATGATCGCCTCGTTCCTCACCCTGACGGTGGGGAACAACCAGGGCATGAGCGATGTCGAGAACGCCCAGATGCTCGACTTCTACATTCCCCCCGCCTATCTGCAACTGTTCGACGGCCCGGCCATGAACATCGAGGACATGTGGCGGGTTCTGGGACGGCCGCAAAAGAACGGCGGCATGGTGGTCGGCACCATCATCAAGCCGAAGCTGGGCCTGCGTCCGCAGCCGTTCGCCGACGCCTGTCACAGCTTCTGGCTGGGCGGGGACTTCATCAAGAACGACGAGCCCCAGGGCAATCAGGTTTTCGCCCCGCTGAAGGACACCATCCGTCTGGTGGCCGACGCCATGCGCCGGGCCCAGGACACCACGGGACAGGCCAAGCTGTTCTCGGCCAACATCACCGCCGACGACCCCTTCGAGATGATCGCCCGCGGCGAATACATCCTGGAGACCTTCGCCGAGAACGCCCACCATGTCGCCTTTCTGGTGGATGGGTTCGTCGCGGGCGCGACGGCGGTCACCACCTGCCGCCGGACCTTTCCGGGGCAGTTCCTGCACTATCACCGCGCCGGCCACGGCGCCATCACCTCGCCCCAGTCCAAGCGCGGCTACACCGCCTTCGTGCACCTGAAAATGGCCCGCCTTCAGGGCGCTTCGGGCATCCATACCGGAACCATGGGATACGGCAAGATGGAAGGAGACCCCTCCGACAAGGCGATTGCCTACATGCTGGAGCGGGACGAGGCCGACGGGCCGTTCTACCGTCAAGGCTGGCTGGGCATGAAGCCGACCACCCCGATCATTTCGGGCGGCATGAACGCCCTGCGTCTGCCGGGCTTCTTCTCCAACCTGGGCCATGCCAACTTCATCCAGACCAGCGGCGGCGGCGCTTTCGGCCACAAGGACGGCCCCGTCGCCGGTGCCCATTCCCTGAAACAGGCCCACGACGCCTGGCGCGACGGGATCGACCTTCTCGATTACGCCAAGGAACACCCGGAACTGGCGGGGGCGTTCTTCTCGTTCCAGAAGGATGCCGACACACTCTATCCGCGCTGGCGCGACGTGCTGAAATAGGCGCAGGGGGACCCGTCCATGTCGAAAAAATATCCGGTCGTCGTCGTCACCGGCTCTTCCGGCGCCGGCACTTCGACCGTCAAGGAAGCCTTCGGCCATGTGTTCCGCCGCGAGGGAATCCTCCCGGCCGTCGTCGAGGGCGACAGCTTCCACCGCTATAACCGCGCCGAAATGAAGAAAATGACCGCCGAGGCCGAATTGGAGGGCTGCCGCCGCTTCAGCCATTTCGGGCCGGAGGCCAACCTGTTCCAGGAATTGGAGGACCTTCTCCGCACCTATGGCGAAAGCGGGCGGGGGAAGCGCCGTCTGTACATCCACAACGAGGAGGAGGCCGAGGCCTACCGCCACCTGGGCATCGGGCCGGGCCAGTTCACCCCGTGGGAGGAGATTCCCGAGGGAACCGACCTTCTGTTCTACGAGGGCCTGCACGGGTGCGTCGTGGACAAGGCGAACGGCGTCAACGTCGGCCAGTACGCCGACCTCAGCATCGGCGTGGTCCCGGTCATCAATCTGGAGTGGATTCAAAAAATCCACCGCGACACGAAGGAGCGGGGTTATTCGGAGGAGGCGGTTATGGATACCATCCTCCGGCGCATGTACGACTACGTCCACACCATCATTCCCCAGTTCACCCTGACCGACATCAACTTCCAGCGGGTTCCCGTGGTGGACACCTCCGACCCCATCGTTGCCCGCGACATCCCCACCGCCGACGAAAGCCTGGTGGTGGTCCGGTTCCGCGCCCCCGAACGGTTCGGCGTGGATTTCCCCTATTTCCTGCAAATGCTGCACGGATCCTGGATGTCCCGCCGCAACACCCTGGTCGTGCCGGGCGGCAAGATGGGACTGGCCATGGAACTCGTCCTCACCCCGATCCTGCGGCGGATCATGGACGACAAGGAACAGGTCCTCGGCAAGGGCCCCGGAGCCGTCCGGAGGTAACGGACGCCACCAGACACGATTGCCCCGCGCCTCCCCAAGCTTGGGACTTGGATGTTGCGTCCGGGTGGGGCAAGATGGTGCCATGAAGCGGATCTGGAGACATGCCGGAATGACGGGCGGGCTTGCTCTTCTGGCCGCCTGTGCGAGTTCGGGGCCGACGGCCAACCCCTTCGCGCGGACGCTGGAGTGGTTTTCCTATGTGGGCGGCGACGACATCCGCGCCGAGTGCCGGGCCGGGAGCCCGGACCGTTACCGCATGGTCTACAACGGCAATTACCTGGAACAGAGGCGGACCTACGACGTCGCGCCCGAGACGGGGGGAAGCCAAGCGGGGGGCGCCCGGATTGCCGGGCGCGTCATCGGCGAGGCCAATCTGGCGTCGGGCATTCCCCTCCTCGACCCCCTGGAACCCTGGCGGGGGGCGGGTTTCGAGACCCGTCTCGATCCCGGCCGGACGCGGGCCCTGCGGGAGACGCTGGATGCCGCCGGGAAGAACGGGGCCGCGCCCGGAGGGAGCGAATTGCCCTCCGACGGGTTTTTCTGGACGGCGGCGGTCTGCCGCGACGGCGTCTTCCGCTTCGGCGCCTGGGCCTACCCCTCCCCCGGATTCGACTCCCTCGGTTTCCCCGGCATCCTGCTGGAGAGCGACACGACGGGAACCCCGATCAACAGGGCGAGGACCGTGGATTATCTGACCCTTCGGGAAAAGGAGGAAGCCCGGCGTTTCGTGCTCAAGGTGGGAGATAACGGCCTCGCGCCATTTTGAGGATCGGGGAGGCTTTTTCCCGGTGGTGGAAGCCCCAATATCGAGAGTCGGACCAAGATGAGCGATTTCGACGACGACAAGGACGGGAACGACGGCTCCGGCACCCATGTGGCGGTCAAGTCCCAGACCAAGACCAAGCGGCCGTCCCGCTACAAGGTGCTGATGCTCAACGACGACTACACCCCCATGGAGTTCGTCGTTCACGTCCTGGAACGGTTCTTCCACAAGGATGCCCAGGAGGCGACGCGGATCATGCTTCAGGTGCACCAGCGCGGAGTGGGCGTCTGCGGCGTCTTCACCCACGAGGTCGCCGAAACCAAGGTGCAGCAGGTGATGGACTTGGCGCGGGCCAACCAGCACCCCCTCCAATGCACCATCGAGAAGGAGTAGGGACCCATGCTGTCGCGTGAACTGGAGCAATGCCTCCGCCGAGCCCTGACCTTCGCCTCCGAGCGCAGGCACGAATACGCGACCCTGGAACACCTCCTCCTGGCGTTGACCGACGACCGGGACGCCTCCGCCGTGCTGCGCGCCTGCGACGTGGACATCGACCGCCTGCGTCAGGAACTGACCGAGTTCCTCGACACCGAACTGACGGCCCTGGTCGCCGACCTGCCGGTCGATCCCAAGCCCACCGCCGGATTCCAGCGGGTGGTGCAGCGGGCGGCGATTCACGTCCAGTCCTCCGGCCGCGAGGAGGTGACCGGGGCCAACGTGCTGGTGTCCCTGTTCCACGAGCGGGAATCCCACGCGGTCTATTTCCTGCAACTCCAGGACATGGTGCGCCTGGACGCGGTCAATTACATCTCCCACGGCATCGCCAAGGCGCCGGGGCGGGGCGAGGACCGCACCGTGCACGGGGCCGACGCGGAGGCGCAGCCGGACAACGTGGTCAAGAAGGGGCACGAGGCCCTGACCGCCTATTGCGTCAATCTCAATCAGAAGGCCAGGGACGGTCGCATCGATCCGCTCATCGGCCGCGAGGCCGAAATCGACCGCACCATCCAGGTGCTGTGCCGGCGGACCAAGAACAATCCGCTGTACGTGGGCGATTCCGGGGTCGGCAAGACCGCCATCGCCGAGGGGCTGGCCCTGCGGATCGTGCGCGGCGAAGTGCCCGAGGTCCTGGCCGACGCCACCATCTTCGCCCTGGACATGGGGACCCTGCTGGCGGGGACCCGCTATCGCGGCGACTTCGAGGAACGCCTGAAGTCGGTGGTGGCCGGCCTCGAAGGGACTCCGGGAGCCATTCTGTTCATCGACGAGATTCACACGGTGATCGGGGCGGGGGCCACCTCGGGCGGTTCCATGGACGCCTCCAACCTCCTCAAGCCCGCGCTCGCCTCCGGGCTGATGCGCTGCATCGGCTCCACCACCTACAAGGAATTCCGCGGTCACTTCGAAAAGGACCACGCCCTGGTCCGCCGGTTCCAGAAGATCGACGTCTACGAGCCCTCGGCCGAGGACACGGTCAAGATTCTCCGTGGCCTCAAGCCCTATTACGAGGCCCATCACAAGGTCCGTTACACCGCCGAATCCCTCCGGGCGGCGGTGGAACTGTCGGCCAAGTACATCCACGACCGCAAGCTGCCCGACAAGGCCATCGACGTCATCGACGAGGTGGGGGCCTCGCGCATGCTGCTGCCCCCGGCCCGGCGGCGTAAGACGGTCACCGTCCGCGACGTGGAAGGCATCGTCGCCATGATCGCCCGCATCCCGCCGAAAAGCGTGTCGCGCAACGATCAAGAGGTGCTCCGCACCCTCGGGGACAATTTGAAACGGGTGGTATTCGGTCAGGATCGGGCCATCGACGCCTTGGCAAGCGCCATCAAGCTGGCCCGCGCCGGGCTGCGGGAACCGGAGAAGCCGATCGGTTCCTACCTGTTCTCCGGCCCGACGGGCGTCGGCAAGACCGAGGTCGCCCGCCAACTCGCCCTCGCCCTGGGGATCGAACTGTCCCGCTTCGACATGTCCGAGTACATGGAGCGCCATTCCGTGTCGCGGCTGATCGGGGCTCCGCCCGGCTATATCGGGTTCGACCAGGGCGGACTTCTGACCGATGCCGTGGACCAGCATCCCCATTGCGTCCTTCTCCTCGACGAGATCGAGAAGGCGCATCCGGACCTGTTCAATATTCTTCTCCAGGTCATGGACCATGGAAAACTCGCGGACCACAACGGCAAGAACGTCGATTTCCGCAACGTCATCCTGATCATGACCACCAACGCCGGCGCCGCCGATCTGGCCAAGCCGGCCATCGGCTTCGAGCGCGAGGGGCGCACCGGCGAGGACAAGGAAGCCATCGACCGCATGTTCACGCCGGAATTCCGCAACCGGCTCGACGCGATCGTCGCCTTCTCCAGCCTGACGCCCGAGATCATGGGGCGGGTCGTGGACAAGTTCGTCCTGCAATTGGAGGTCATGCTGTCCGATCGCGGCGTGACCATCGAATTGACCGAGGAGGCCCGCGGGTGGCTCGCCAAGAAGGGCTATGATCCGATGATGGGCGCCCGGCCTCTCGCCCGGATCATCCAGGAACACATGAAGAAGCCCATCGCGGAGGAGTTGCTGTTCGGCAACCTGACGGGGGGGGGAACGGTCGAGACGCGGGTGGAGGACGGCAAGCTCGCCTTCGTCTTCCTCCCCGCCAAGCCCAAGGACAGGGACAAGGACGGAGAAGGAGAAGGAGAGGAAGAGGAACGCCCGGAGGAGTTGGTTTAGTGGGGCATTCCCTCCTCTGGCTCCGGTTCGTGGCGGCGCTGGCGCTGGCGTCCTGTACCGGGGTCCCCGGCGATCCGCCGGCCCCGCCCTGGGAAGCCGGAGCGTTCGGGGAGCATGTCCTCGCCGGGCGGGTGTTCGCGCCCGCCGAGGGCCGGTTCGTCGCGCCCGCCGAGGCCGTGCAGCGGCTGGCCTCCGCCGATTTCGTGCTGCTGGGAGAGAAGCATGACAACCCGGACCATCACCGGCTCCAGGCTTGGCTGCTCGCGCGCCTGATTGCCTCGGGGCGGCGTCCGGCCCTGGTGATGGAGATGATCGACGTCGACCGCTCGGAGGTGGTCTCCGCCTATCTGCGCGCCCATCCCGACGACGTGGACGGCCTGGGGGAGGCGTTGCGCTGGTCCGCCGGCGGCTGGCCGTCCTGGGACATGTACCGCCCGATCATCGAAGCGGCCGTCTCCGCCGGCCTTCCGCTGGCGCCCGGCAATCTGCCGCGCGCGGTGGCGCGGGGACTGGCGCGCGGGGAAGCCGGGGCGAAGGCCGGCATCCGTAACCTCGGCCTCGAAAAAGACCCTCCGCCGGAGGTGGCCGCCGCCATGGCGGAGGAAATCCGGGAAAGCCATTGCCGTCTGTTGCCGGACAGCGCGATTGCCCCGATGGTTTTGGCGCAGAGGGCCCGCGACGCCCAACTGGCGGCGGTCATGGCGACGCCGCGCCCCGGCCTCGACGGCGCCGTGCTGATCGCCGGAGCCGGACACGTCCGCTCGGATCGGGGCGTCCCCGCCCGCCTGCGGGAAACGGCCCCCGGCCGCTCCATCCTCGCCCTCGCCTTCCTGGAGGTTGACCCGGAGAAGGATGCGCCCGCCGCCTACGCCGCGTCCTTTGCCGCCGCCTCCCCTCCTTTCGACCTCCTGTGGTTCACCCCCCGGTTGGAGGAAAACGGCGATCCCTGCGGAAAACTGGCCGACGACCTCAAAAAACGGCCCGCCAAATAATCCCCCACCGCCATTTCCGGCTGTTCAGGAAGAACGGCCTGTGGTAAAGACCCCCCCTGCCGCCGTTTCGACGGACGCCCGCTTGGGGGATAGTTTAACGGTAGAACTCTCGGCTCTGACCCGAGCAGTCCTGGTTCGAATCCAGGTCCCCCAGCCAAATCCCAGAATGGTCGCCGGAAACCCCTCCGCTGGGTGTTGTCGCGATTCTTGGTCAGGCCATCCCTGTTCCCGGCATCCGCAGCCGCCGTCCTTCCTCGTCCGCCACATTGGGGTCGAGGAAAGCATTGCAGGCCTCAAGCTCACGCCTTGTTGCGTCAAGGTTGCCCCACTCGACGGCAACCGTCCACTTCTGCGCGAAGTCAAGCATGCGGATCAGCGGCTCCGGCTGACCGCTCTGCGACAGTGCTTTGAGGGCCGACAGATAATTGGCGCGGTAGACGGTGGGAATGACGATACGTTCCTCGCCTCCGGCAACCAGTTCGGCATTCATCATGATGCGGGCGGCACGGCCATTGCCGTCGGCGAAGGGGTGGACTTCGGCGATCAGGAACATCATGTACACCGCCCGCTGGAACGGCGCCTCCAGACTGCGGCCAATGTCGAATCCCTGTTCCAGGGTGCCGGTGACCAGATCGGGGGCAACGAATACCGTGGCGCCGGCCCGGTTGCCGGCCTGCTTGAACTCGCCCGGCCGCTTGTCGGGACGGCTGGCCAGGATGGTGGCGTGGCGGGCCTTGAGGAAAACGGATAGCGCGGCGGCGTCCTGGGGCACCCGCCGCATCTCGGTGCGGTCGGAAACGATGCGCCAAGTACCCAACACGTCGTGGGCGTCCTCCGACCGCTCCCTGGGGATGACGTCGCGAAACACGATGTCGGCCGCCTCGTCCACGGCGAATTCGGTGCCCTCGATGAAGTTCGAGAAATAGGCCTCGAAAAAGGCCAGCGTCGTGGCGCCCTCTGTCCCCCGGTCGCGGGCAAGCCGGGCCAGCGGCGGATGGTTGCGCAAGGCCCGGTGCAGAGTCTGAAACAGCGCCAGCCGATCCGGGTCATAGGGGCGCCCCAGCCGCCGCGCCAGGGCGGCCGGCACGCTCAAGGCGGCTTCCCTGGTGCCCAGCAATGTGCCGATCAATGCGTTTAAGGCCGCCGCTTCCTCGACCATGTCGAGGGCGGGGGCCAGGGCGCACACCTCGTCGCGCAGGCGGTTGGCTGCATCCTCGCCACTCCGCCGGATCAGGGTGTCAAGGCGTTCCTCGATCTGGCGGCGGGACAGGGTGCGCGCCAGCAAGCCGCCGCGCGAGCGCGAGGCCCGCATGTTTTCGAGAATGGCACGGGCGGTGGAACTGAGAAACAGGCCGGCGATAAACGGACGGTCTCCGGGTTGCGGCCCGATCCCGCGTCGTGGCCGCAGCACATGGCCGGGCAAAGTGATATCCTTGCCGTGTCCGGCGACCAGACAGACGGAGCCGTCTTCGGCGGGGGCGTTCTCCAACGCGGTGCGGTCGGCGATCAGGGCGCCGGGAAAATAGCCGGCGACAATGCCCCACAGGTTGCGCTTGACCACCGCCTCGGGTGGATCGGTCAGATTCCGGGTATAAAGCCGGGAGGCGAGCTTGCGCAACCGGCCCGCCTTCATCGCCCGCGATACCTCGCGGCTGATCTCGGTGCCTGAGACGAATGCCTCGGGCAATAGGTCGAGAATCGTTGCTGCGGAAAATTCGGACATTAAGGCTCCTTCCTTACCGACAATAGGGAATTTTCGCCTCATAAGAAAGCCGCGTCCGGAAGAATGTTGACTTAAAGCGGCTCCATACCGCCCTGACCTGCGATGTAAACACGTTTGCGCTGCGGGTTCTGTCGCGGATAAAGGGGGATAGGATTCTGGATTTCCTTGGTTTTCATGTTGCCGGTCGTTGCATTGCTGTGGTTCTCCGGTGCCGCCGTCCGCGGTCAATTCTCCATCGCCATCGCCCTTGCGGAGACGTTCGGCCCCCAGGCCTCCGCCATGATCTCCATCACGGCGGGCGACATCGAGGGTCG
>JADGDA010000068.1 GCA_015228695.1 Alphaproteobacteria bacterium | reverse complement strand
CATTCTCCCGCTCGGCGGCATCGAGGGCGGCGGTGGACCCGTTGCGGGTGGCCTGAATCAAGTTGTCATTGGCCGCAGTCTGGCGGTCGATATCCCGCGTCCATTCGGCACGGCGCTGGGCCTTTTCCGCCTCGTAAGCCCGCAGGACCTCCGAGGCGTATTCCTTCACCCCGATCCCCAAGTGCCGATAGGAGAACTCGGCGATCTTGTTGGCGACGGCGGCTTGGCGTTGCGCTTCCGACGACACCCCCGCCGCCTTGGCCAGCCGAGCTTGCGCCTCCGCCTGCAACCGCGCCCCGGCGGTCTCGTCGCGGGCGGAGGCCGCCATTTTGGCGGAGGCCGCGCCGGTCATCCGTCCGGTGATCTCGTCGGCGAACGGTTGTCCGGTCTTCGGATTGATGCCACCCACCTTCTTGTCGCGAACGAAGTCCTCCGCTGTCTGTTTTGCCCGCACCAGTTCCCGGCTGGGAGCCGGAGCCATCAGGATCACGCGCTCCCGGTCCAGATCGCGGGCCAGAGCGTCGAGGGTCTTGCCCGACTGCTCCAACACCGCCCGCGAGGTCTCGGCCGAACGCCGCAACCCGTCCGCCGCCGCGTTCTCGGCAACGGTCAACGCCTGTTCGGTCAACCGGTTCAACTCGTCCCGCAGCCGGGCCACCGTCTCTCGAACGGCTCTCAGTTCCTGATTATGGCTCGTCCCATAGACCGGGCTCCAGCCGCCCCGGCCGGATTGCAGTTCGGTGACCCGCGCCTCCGCGTCGGCCAGTTCCTTGCGCTTTTCCTCCCATTGCCGGCCTGGATCGGGCGACGACGCGAGCGTGCCGAGGACGTTGGACATCCCCCGCGCCATGGTCTGGGCGATGTCCGAACCGGCGATGTCGTCGAGCAGCCGGTTCCATGCCTGCCCCAGGTCGTGAAACGCCCTGGTTCCGGCGCTCATGCCCTCTTCAGCCAACCCTTTGAAACGGCGGTTCAATGCGTCCACCGTCATTTTCAGCGCATCGGCCACCCGCCCGTGCTCGGACATGGCGCGGACCTGCTCAAGCTCCGTTGCGGTCAAAAACCCGAACTGGTCATCGAGCTGCTTGATCCCGGCGTACCCGCCGTCGAGGGCCTGGACGAGCAACTCGGTCCCCTTGGTCAACTCCATGCCCATGGCGGCGGAGACGTTGACCGCCAGCCCCAACACCTCCTTCATCATCGACCCAGACAGGCTGCGGACGGAGGCGAGCCCGCGCGCGGCGGCGAAGGTCTCCGTCCGGCCGAACGGGCCGAAATGGGCCGCCCCCTCGGAGGCGAGACGGAGCTGTTCGCCCGAGATGCCGGAGTTGCCCATGGCCTTCATCGCCACGGTCAGTTCACGGGTGCGGCCGGCGGTGGTGGCGAGGTGGGAGCCGACCACCAGCACCCCGGCCGCCACCGCCGCGAACGCCGCCGCTCCCGCCGCCGCCACGCCCGAGAAGCCCACCCCCATCATCTTGAGGCCATAGACCACGTCGGGCAGCGGCGAGAGCATGGAAACCAGATCGCCCTTGGTGGCGACCGCCACGTTGCCGATGTTGATCAGGTTCTGGGAGACGATCCGCCGCCCCATGGACATCTGCCCCGCCGAGATTTCTGCGGCACGCCCGGCCTCCAGGTGACTTTTGGCCAGGACGGTGGCCCCGGCGACGAGCCGATCCTGCTCGATCCGCCCGGCGACATGGCTTCTGTTAAGATTTTCCGCCGCCTTCGAGGCGACCTCCGCCGCGCCTAGCGCGGCTTTCATGAACGATGGCGGCATCGCCGCCGCCGCTCCTGCCGCATCGACGGTGGCGGACTTGACCTTGTCAATCCCCGCCGCCACGCCATCCAGCGATTTCGCGGCCCGTGTGCTTTCTGCGACGAAACCGCTGGCGTCGCCCTTCAATCTTATCCCGTAGGTGACGTCAGTGGCCATGGGTCAACCCCTCCAGGGCTGCGTATTCCATGATCTGAAGATCGGCGAACAGGGAGGATCGGGCCGAAGGGAGAAGGCGACGCCCCATCGCCCACAAGGTGGCGGGCAGCGCCGCGTAGTCGAGGCCGACGGTAACTCCGTCCATGCCCGCCCGCCGCCACTGGGTGGACATCGCCAGGAAAACCTCGACTGCGGGCCAACACCAGGGCAGAACGCCGATCATTTCGTCCTCTTCGCTCCCTTGCCATGCGGCGATCGCCTCCGGGGCGACCCCGAACACCGTCAGGTCCCGGCTGCGTTCGTCCTGTCCAGAACGACGGTTGGCCCAGGCCCGCGCCACCTCGGTCAGTTTTTTCTCCGCGCTCCCCCCGACAGGCTGTCGAGATAGGCATCGACCAGACCGGCCCGGACATAAGGCACCGACAGCAGGCGGTCCCGCGCTTCCTCGGAGAAGGGGAGGTCCTGGCCGTCGTCGTCCTGCACGCCCTTCCAGCCTTGGGTGACCTCGCACAAAAGCTCCGCGTCGACATTGCCGCCGCGCACGATGGCGTCGATCCGTTCCTGCGGAATGACCTTGAAGGTGGCGTCAAAGGTCGCCTTGGTGAATTTTCCGCCGTCGACCGGGGTCTGTACGATGACCGGCCAGGAGTACGAATGGTGGGTCGTGAGCTTGAACATGGCTTCTCCTCACATCACGGTGATAACGAGTTCGTCGTTGCCGGCATCGGGCGTCGGCACCAGGTCCATTTCCAGGACGGCGATGCCCTGATCGTCGCCGTAGCGTGGCTTCAGGACCTGAACCTTGGGGGCGTCGATACCGACGATGTTCCCGGCGGTGACGCCATGAACGAAGGCGAGCGGCCCCAATGTCGCGTTGATGGCGTCCGCAAAGAAATCCTTGGTTCCGATCGCCGGAGCTTCCAACGTCACGTTGCCGGAGCCTTGACGATCCGTGATCGCCACCAGGGCCGAGTTGACGAAGTCGCGCAGATGGACCTGCACCCCCAGGTCAAGGGTCAGCGACTTCATGACGCCCGCATACCCATGCAGGCTGAAGTCCGGGGTGTTGGCGTTGTTGACCGGCACCGGCTGTTTGAACGGGGCCAGATCGACGGAGGGCTGGGAGGCCGCATCGGGGCCGACATACAGCCCGAGGAACTTGAAGCGAAAACGCGGAAGCTGGCCGGTCTGGAACTCGCACGCCACCGAGCCGCGCGCTCCCAGGAGCTTGTGCCGGTTGCCCGCAAGATTAAAGTAAAGAGTGAGGCTTTCCTCTCCGCTGCCGACCGGCTGATAGGCGACATGGGCCGGTTGCAGCAGGATGGTGTAGCTGTCACCGGAAACAAAGGACGTACCCACCGTCGGCACGATGGTCGCTCCATTGACCAGGGTCAGCGGGGTGGCATCGGTCATCACCACCCCGGTCTGGTTGTAAGCCGTGTGAGCACCGGCCTGCGGTGCCGAGACGGTGAATGCGGCAACGCCCGAGCCGCCGCCGGTGGTGCAGGTCAGCGTCACGGTGCGCAGCACGCTACCGGTAAAGGCCGTGCCCGCAGTGTAGGTGAAGGTTCCGGTGGGAGTTCCCACGCCGGTCGCCGGGCTGGCTTGGGTCGAAGCGGACGCAGCGATCACCTCGGCCATGCCGCAGCCCCGCAGCAGCACGCCATATCCCGGAGCCGTCCCCGCCGTGCCGGACCCGGCGACGGAGACCGAGAACTCCAGACTGACGTGGGTATTGACCGGGATTTGCGCTCGCGCACCAAGGTCCGGCTGGACAAAGTCATGGGTGACCGTCTCGCCGTCCTGGGGGGTGATCGAAAGGTCCATCACCTGGATGGCGTTGGCCGCTCCGGTCGGAGCCGCGTCGGTGCCATAGGTGGTCTCGACCTTGGCCAGCAGCGTCTTGTTCCTGAATTTAAGCGGCATTGCTGCCTCCCTTCCTCTTCGCCTTTACAGGCTCTTTCTCCGGCAAGCCCGGACGATCCAGCCGAACACCCTGCTCGTCGCGTGGGGCGTCGCCGCCGGGATGGGATTGCGTCGGCTCCTCAATCCGGGTCAACTTGCCGTCGATCCATGTGTATCGTCCGCCCTGCATGGCCGTGGCTCCCCTATGTATAAAGTGTGGTGGTGAGCGTGAGCCGCGCCGAGTGGCACAGCACGCCGCAGAACATGACCGGCAGACTGTCCTCGACCTGGATACCGGCGACCTCCTGGTCAGCCGTGCCGCCGACCAGACCGGACAGGGTCTCGTCGGCGCGGAACGCGGCACGGATTGCCTCAATCAGCCCGTCGAAAGCAAGCTCCGAGGCTCCGCTGTCGTCGAAAGCCATCACGCCTTGAATCAGCCACAGGTGACGCTCAACGAACCGCCCCACCGACGGAGAAGTCTCTCGGGTTCCGATCCGGCGCACGTGCCAGCCGAGAAGCAGGCCATTGGCCACGTACAACTCCCTGAGCTTCGCTTCCGTCTTCAGGAACGGCTGATGATCATGCACCTGACCGACGCCGGGAACGCTCAGAAGCTTCGCCACGATGGCGGCGCGGACCTGGGAGAGCGTGGTCATGCGTTCGCCCCTCCCCGTTGGCGGTGGGTCTCAAGCTCCCGGCGCAGGGCTTCCTCGACTTTGCGCACCATCTGTTCGTGGTTGGCCTTGAGGGCATCCCGGAACATGAACGCCCCCTGGGTGCCGTGATGGTGGATCTTCCAGCGGATGGCTTCCGCCGCCTTCTTTGCCTCGCCGCCCTTGAGACCCAACCTCAGGGTCACCCAATCGAGGATGGGCTGGAGCGGCGGCATGTGCGGCTTGGTGCCCAGTTCGACCGGCTCGGCGTAGGCCAGGGGCGACCCGACCACGCCGAGGACGGCCCCGCCGGCGCGTCCCGCGCCATCAACAGAATTGGCGGCGAAGCCGCCAGTGCGTTCCGGCATCGCGGCGATGATGGAGCCCCGCAAAGCCCCGGCGGCGGAGGGAGTGCGCTCCGCCGTCTCCCACTGGAGCAGCAGGCTCGCCTCCATAATGCCCGCGAGCAAACCCCGGTCGAGCACATCGGGCAGGTCGGCCAGATGCTTCCGGATGTCGCCGAACACGCTCCCGTCGATTTCAACGAACGCCGTCACGAAAGCCTCCGGGGATGCAGCAGGCGATCGCGCCCCAGGCTGTCGGAGCCGGGCAGCACGACGACGGCTCCAGCCGGAGCGATACGGCTGGGATCGATCCCGAGCAGCACCGTGTAGCGGCGGCGCAGGTCCTTGGCCCTGGCCGCGTACTCCTGCGCCGGAGTGGCGCGGCTGACGGCGGCGGCCCCGATGCTGGCGTCGGTGTCGCTGCTTCGCGCCGCCGCCAGTGCGTCGAGCAGGTGGGCGGCCGCGTAAGTCGCCACCGCCTCGCGGTCGGCCGACGGCAGGGTGTCCTCGGTTCCCGAGACGATGTGCGACCCGGTGAAGCGGGTGCGCACCGTCTCCCCGGCGGAGATGGACGAGGTCAGGCGGATGCGGCTGCCGTTCGGGACAACCTCGACCTGGGCGTCCGTCGCCGCGATGCGGGACTTCGGATCGGAGTCGACGGGATGCTCCAGTTCGACCAGGGTGCTGCTGCCCGCTTCCCAACTGGACGGAAGGTCGAGGAATGGTCCTCCGGCGGCGGCAATGTCTTCAACCACCGTGCGCGGACGGTCCTTCGAATAGCGGAGGACGGCAACGCCGATGGCCGCATCGCGGTCCTCGGAGGAAACCGTGGCGGCATCGGCGCGCATCATGCCGTCGACCAGAGCCTGAAGATCGGCGAGCGCCATCGGTCAGACCCGCACGGCGGTGACGAGGACGGTGATGTCATCCCAGGTCGGGTTGGTGCCGCCGATGGCGAGGTCGACCGTGATCTCGCTTTCGTCGGCGACGGCGGCAGCGGAAACCGTACCTTCCGCCACCGCCCCGGCGGTGACGGCAAGCGGAGTCGAGAGGACGCTGACCCCATCATCCTGCACATCCACGGTCAGCGTCGGCGTGGTGCCGCCCGAGGCGCGCGCCGAGGCGGACACGCCGAGCAGCTTGACCGCGAACGGGAGGGTGAACCGCGCGACGGCGACGGCGGTGGCGGTCCGCTGGCCAGCGATCAGAAGCGGGAGGGCGAACACGCCGGGGGTGGCGATGCCGGGAACGTTGGTGCTCATGTATCGGTCCTCCCTTACGCCACGACGGCCTTGTAGACGCCCCGGTAATCGAGCGCCGTGGCTCCGTAGACATGGCGGATTTTGTAGGTCACCTTGTCGTGGGTGAACATCGACCCCACAGAGGGATTGTCCTGGACGTAAAGTTGCGGCTCCTCGTCGCCGTTCCAGAACCCGATCTCAAGGACGGGGGTGTCCAGAGGATCGGCGGAAAGACACCAGTCGTTGGAGTCGGTCCAGTACCACACCGGCACCACGGACAGGGACAGCGACTGGATGAAGTTCTTGTCCTGCTGGGTGTTGCGGCGGAACAGGTCGACCGCCGTCTCCTCGTTGTTGGGCGAGACCCACAGGAACTTCGGGCCGATCCCGAGGGGATCGTTGCTGTCCTTTTCCCCCTGGCTCAGCATGGCGAGCCGCCCGGCCGCCAGACTGGCCGCCGCCAGGGCGGCGCTGCCCAGGTTGCCGTGATCGACGTGAAACAGCGCCTTGCCATCGAAGATCGCCGGGTTCGTACGCAGAAAATCCAGGACGAACTTGCCCAGCGTCCGCTTGGCCGCGCGCGACAGGTTGGTCGGGATGCGCTGGATTGCGCCCACGTCATCGTTGGCGATCATCTCCATCGTCAACTCTTCGGTGCCGCCCTTCTTGGCCACGGCGTAGGTCGCCTTCTCATCGCCCGGCGACGTCATCGGCATGTAGGCATCGCCCTGACCCACGGCCGGCAGATCGCCGTAGCCGCCGAAGCGGGTCCGCTCCTGGGTCCGGAAATCACCGATGGGCACAACCTGCCCCAACATCCGCCAGACGTCGTAGATGCTCTGGGTCCGGTAATCGGCGATCATGCGTCGGGTGATCGAATTGCCCAGAACCTCGGAGAAGCTGGCCGCGTTCATGGCTTCCCGCAGCCGCACGGGATCGCAGTCGCTCATCCGGCCGGTGACGCGGCCGTCTCCGGTGGCCTCCCGGTAGCACTCCCGGAACGAGCGGGCGTGGTTGTGGTCCTTGTGCGCGGGATCGAAAAAGGCGTCGAACATGGCCGCGATTTTATCGCCCCGGCTCTCGCCAATTTCGACCCGGGACTCGCCGCCCAGATCGCTGACCCGTCCGCTTTCGACGAAGCGGGAGATGTAATCGCGTTCCTGGGAGATCGCTGCGGCGACATCGGCGCGGGTAATGTTCGCCCGCCCGCCCAGATCGCCCAGCAGCCGTTCCTGCGCTGGTTTGGGCAGGCCGCTCGCGGCGACGGCCTCCCGCATGGCGATGCGCTCGCCCACCTCGGCGTCGACCTGACGCGCGATCTCGGCGGGATCAAGCGTGGGAGCCGTCGGCGCGTCCCGCGCCATCAACGGAATTGGCGGCGAAGCCACCGGAACGGGGACTCTGGCCGGCGGGGTCTCCTCGGGGAACGCCTCCCGGAATTTGACCACAAGATCGTCGTCGGCGAGCGCGCCGACGTCCACGGCGTTCAGCAGCTCGGGGCGACGCCCCCGGATCATGGAAATGACTTCGTCGCGCAGCATGGCGTTGTCCTCTTGAGCTTCGACAAGGTGAATAAGTCGGCCCCCGGCCCCCGGCTCGACGATCAGATCGACGGAGCGGATGCGGGTGATCTTCGTGGTGACGGCGGCGCGCCGACCGTCGATGGCGCCCCTGCGGGCGTGGCCGTCGGCATCGATCGAAAAGCCGAACAGGTCGGTCATATTCCGCGCCACTGCTTCGGTGAGACGGGCGGAGACATCCCCCGCCGACTGGAGCACATGCAGGGTCGCCTGGATTTCGCCGGTGTCCGCCGCCGCGCCTGACGCGGCTTTCATGAACGAAGGCGGCATCGCCGCCGCCGCGCCTTCGACAAAACGCGCGTCGGTGATCTTGCCGATGACGTTGCGCACGTCCTTTCCTTGACCCCGCAGGTGCTCGGCATCGGATTTCACGAACACGCGCGCGCCGTCGAACAGCGGAACCGCCTCGCGCAGCACGGCGTCGCTATAATAGGTGCCGTTCCCCGAGAGACCCGAGCGGATCACCCGGATACGAAACGCCCGGCCCGGCTCGCTCTCCACCACCGCCTCGATCAGGGCCGTCGGCTCGCTCATGGCGTCCCCTCAAGCCGGCGCCCCGAGGTGGTGACCACAACAATGCGGCTCCCGTAGTCCTTGAAGGACAGAACCTCTTCGGGAGCGATCCCAACCGCCCGCGCCGCGTCCGCCCGCGAGAGAGGATCGGCAATTTGGCCCGGCGCATCGTCCTCGTTATCGCCATCGCGCTGTCGTCTCGCCATCAGTCTCTCCTTGCGTCCGCNTTTGTCTCCGGTGATGATCGAAGGCTAATCGATCGAACCCGGACGGGTAATCCGGGCAAGTGCCCGTTGCCGCACTCGCCCCCCAGTTTCCGTCTTCCCGTTCCCCGAAGGTCTCCCCTCGACCGGAATGCCCCGCCAGCCGCCTCAGGGCGTTCAATTTCGCGTTTAAAAGATTTGGCCTGGGGGTGGTGGCCCTCAACCGGGCAAGGCTCCCACGAAGGCCCTGGCGCGGAACGGCGTTCGAGCGTATATTTTCCTCGGAGCGGCCGTCTGGCTGGCGGAGTAAATCGTGGTTCCGTTGATGCCCGGCCCCTGGGCCGTGGGATCCGTGGCGGGCGTTGCGCCCCGTCCGGCCGCTCCGCTCACAGCGCACCCGTGACGAGCTTGAAGACCTTGTCGTCTAACAAGGCGCTTCGCGGTGTCAGCCCTCCTGAGACAACGTAGTTATGATGACGGTGACGGGCGCGCGTTTCGTCGGCCCGCACCCTCACGACCAGATGGCCCAGCCGCTGCTCATTGGGCACCTGCGAGGAGCGCGCCTCCGGCACCTGCGGGTAGCGCGCCTCCGGCACGTCGAATATGTAGTGCAGGGCTCCGTTGCCCCAG
Source organism: Alphaproteobacteria bacterium (assembly GCA_015228695.1). Lineage (GTDB taxonomy): Bacteria > Pseudomonadota > Alphaproteobacteria > Rhodospirillales > Rhodospirillaceae > JADGDA01. The sequence continues at coordinate 1,361 of JADGDA010000068.1, read as the reverse complement.
AACACCGCCTTGGGGCGCTCGATCAGGATCGGCATCTGCGTCAGGATGGCATCCGGCAGCATCACCGCCTTCTTGCCCTTGCTCCCCGTCCGCCGCATCCGGCCGAGCTGCTTGTCGCCGATGGCGATCTCCATGGTCGCCGGGCGGATGCTCTTCCCTTCGAGGAAACTCAAGACATCATGCGACAGCGCCCCGACCGTCTGCCAGGCGCCCATGGTGCGTAATTTGGGGCGGGGGCGTTTTTCGGCCTTGGCCTGCTCGATGGCGGCAAGCTGCCCCAGGATGCTTCCCGACCATTGCCGAAACCCCTCCGCCCGCACGCCGGCGATATCGCGCTTGGTCGGGTCCGCCCCCAGTTCTGCGGGGGTGTAGGGCTTCTCGCCCGGGTGTATGACCTCCCAATGGGCCATGTACGGCAGTTGGGTGCAGCCGCAGTTGATGGTGTTGGCGGGCGAGCCGTTGGGATCGCGCGGGTACATCAGCTTTTCGCCACCGACCAGGAACGGCTCGTCCACGTTCCTGATCTGGCCATCGGCCAGGTCATGGGTGCGGCGGCTGTGGATTTTCCCAGACCGTCGCCATTGCTTTTTAAGCCCCTTCAAACCAGCCTTCGACGCCTGTTCCAACCGACCTTGCGTCGCGGTCGAAAACGCCCGTCCCAGCTCGGTCCGCACCACGGTCAAGGCCCGGCGTCGGGTCGAGCCGCCTAGAATTCCCTGGATCGCCGTCGCCACCTCCGCCGGGGTGTCGAGCCCAGTCACCACCATCCCCAGCGCGGTATTGATCCGGTTGGCGGTATCGGCGGCGACCGCGCGCATCTTGTTCGTCAAGAAGCTCTGCATCGCCAGCAGTTGTCCCGGATCGAGGCGGGGCGTCAGGGCCTCCAATCGGATGCCCCCAGTTGCCAGCGGCGCGTCCACAACATCGACACCCTTGTCCCAGGCTCGCCCGGCTCCATCGCTGGCCGTTGCCCCGGCCTGCTCGCCAAACCCGGCCAACAGATCGATGACCTGGCGGCGGAGTTGGGGCAGATACCAGGATTGCCAATCCGTGGGCTGACCGGCGAGCAGCTCGTCGATCCTGTCCAGGGTCAGGCGAAGCTGACGGATGATCTCTCCGGCGGCGTCGACCTGGATCGCGATCCCCTCGCTCCACACCCGGCGGGCAGTCTCCTCGAAGCTGTCCCCCGAGCCGGACACGGTCAGGCCTTCGCGGGATCAGGGGCCGGAGAGAAAGGAGATGGGGGAGGCGCGAACAGATCGGCCTGTTGCCCAACCTCGGTACGGGCGGCCTCCAATTCGGCCCTGGGGTCGAAGTCCACCCCCAACCGGGATGCGACCGAATGAATGAGGCGCAAGGCC
>JADGDA010000067.1 GCA_015228695.1 Alphaproteobacteria bacterium | reverse complement strand
TCGTGCCAAAGGCGATATTATCGGCGCGCGATCCACACCGCCGTCAGATCGTCGGGAAGGGGGCGGGGCACCGAAGCGAAGAAAGTGTCCAGCACGTCCCGCAGGGGAGCCTCGGACGGCTTGCCCAGATTCCCCCGGACCAGGTCCAGCAGCCCGTCCTCGTTCAAGGAACGGCCGTCAACGCCCAGGCTCTCCGTCAGGGCGTCGCTGTAGAGAAAGACGAAGCCCCCCGGCGGCAGGGGAACGGTTCGGGTCTGGTAGACCGCGTCGGCGGTGACTCCCAGGAACAGGCCCTCGGACCCCACGACGTCGGCGGTTCCGCCGATTCCCAGGATCGGGCTGGGAGACCCGGCCGAGGCGTAGGTGAAGGTGTCGTTCACGGTATCGAGGATCGCATAGAGCAACGTGGCGAACTGCCCCGGCGGCAGGAGTCCCTTGAGCCTCGCGTTGATGCCGGTCAGCCACGCGCCGGGATCGCTGTCCCCCGGCGGAGTCTGCCGCACCAAGGTGTGCAGGCGGAAGGTGTTGAGGGCGGCGGTCACGCCATGGCCCGAGAAATCGCAGATGAACAGTCCCAGCCGCCCGTCGTCGATTTCGACCATGTCCCAGATGTCGCCCCCGATCTCGGACGAGGCCTCGAAGTGGCTGGAAATGACCAGACCGTGGCGCGCGCCGACATCCGCGACCCAGGTGTCCTTGGGCAGCAGGCCGAGCTGCATCGCACGGGCGCTGTGGAGTTCCTGGGCGACCCGCTCCTGATAGGCGCTGAGGTTGCGGATCAGCAGGCGTTTTTCCAGATGAATGCGGACCCTGGCCATCAGTTCGATCGGCACCACCGGTTTCGAGACCATGTCGGTGGCTCCGGCGCGGAAGCTGTCGGCACGCGAGCCGTCGTCGTTGAGCGCGGTCTGGATCAGAACCGGCAGATCGGCCTGGGCGCGGTTCTGTCGAAGCCGGCGGCACATCTCGAACCCGTCCATCTTGGGCATGCGCACGTCGAGGAGCACCAGATCGGGCAGGAAACTCGCGATCTTCGCCAAGCCCTCTTCCCCGTCCATCGCATACTCGATGTTGCCGACCCCGACCTGGGCGACCAGCGCCCCGAGCAACGCCCGGCTCCCCCGGTTGTCGTCCACGATCAGCACCCGGGAATCGGCGAGGGAAATCTCGCCTTCGGAAAGCCTGAGGCCGGTCATGACGCGAACCGCATGGTCAGCCGCCGTCCGCCGTCGCCGCTCTCCACCGAAAGGGCGATGGTGTGGATGATCCCCAGTCCGTGCAGGGGCAATCCCGTCTCCGCCTCTTTCCGGGGGTCGTCGGTCTGGACGTAGCCCTGGCCCTGGTCGGTCACGGAGACTTCGAGCACCCCCCCGGACCATGTGGCGGCGATCTCGATCCGCCGGTGACGGGCGTCGGGGTCGCGCAGGCGTTCCTCCAGCAAGTGGCAGAACCGTTCGTACTGACGGAAATCATCCCGCATGTCGCTGCTCAGGCCGAGGTTGCCGTGCACCAGCGCGTTGGCGACGGCTTCCTGAAGGGCGAGTTCGACATCGACACGCCGCTCCCGCGATACCCCTCCCCGTTCCACCAAGCCGTCGCAGAAACGGGCGGTGGTGGGCACCTGGAAAGCGGTTGCGGTCGTGAGCCAGAAGTACAGCGCCCCTCCCGCCCGCATCCCCAGGGTGGGGGCGAACAGGGGACCCACGGCCACGCCGTCGGCCGGATCGCCGGAGACCGGTTCCAGGAAGGCGGTGTGAGAGCCGTGTACGGCCTCCGCCAGCCGCTCATCATCGACGGTCTGCATCACGAGAACGGCATCGCCGAACCCCGTGGCGGGTGCGGTCCGGGCGGGGATGGGGAAACCCCTAATCCTGGATCGTGAACAGGGCGTCGAAACGGCCGAGGTCGAGCATCCTCTTGACCTGTCCGACCGCGCCCTTGAGCACCAGTTGCAGCTTTCTCCGCTCGGCCGCCTCGCGGGCGATCAGGAACATGCCGAGCCCGGCGGAATCGACGAATTCCAGCCCCGAGAGGTCGAACACGACCCGGCTGGCATCCGGCTCCTCCAGAATCTGCACCACGCTGCGGAATCCTTCGTGATCGGCAAAGGTGAAGCGGCCCGTGAGCTGGATTTCGCGTCCCGCGGACGTCGTCTGGACCTTGTGCTCCATCTGTCCCCTCTCTCTTCCCCGCTGCCGTCGCCGGATGGAAGGGAAGCAGTTATTGGGCTCGAAAGTCAAGGCAAAACAGGGCCGGGGCGGGGCAAGGAACTTAGTAGGGGTCCTTGTCGGCGTCCTCGGCGATCAGTTCGATCTGCCATTCCATGTCCGCCTCCGACATGGGAAAAAGGCCCTCCGGAGTGGGGCGCATCACCTTGCTCGACGGCAGGTGGGCCAGGGAGGTCTGCATTTCGACGCTGAAGGTGGGGCTGAGGTCCGCCTTCCAGGCCAGGGCGATGATTCCCTTGGGTGTTTTCGCGTCGAGGGCCGTCATCACCCATTCCGGGGCCACCTTGGCGCGGGCGCCGATGGCCGCCGCCACGAACAACTCGTCCCCCTCCGCCAGCGCCCTGGCCAGCCGCCCCTCGTCCAGCTTGCCGGCGGCAAGGAGCTTCTTCGCCTTGTTGTAGGCTTCGATCAGTTCATGACGCCAGGAGAACTCGGACTCCTCGTCCCCCTCCTTCGGCTCCGGCGGGGGCGGGGGAGGGGCTTCGTCGATCCGGCGGCGAACCACCTTGGACACCGCTTCCGCCGTGGCCGGGTCCAGGTCCTTGCGGTTGGTCAGCACGCGCAGGAGATTGTCGGCCACGAAATGGGCGAGAAGACTCGCCGCGCGGATGGGGAGCCCCGGCCGGGTGACCAGGGGCTCGTGCCAGCTCAGGATATCGGGGGCGAGTTCCACCAGATGATCGAGGGTCTCCTCGCGGATCTGGGCGCTGGGGTTGGAGAGGAGAAAGGAGATGGCGCTGACGTCGCGGGAGGAGGCGATGGCCTCGCTGACCGATTCGCTGACCGAGGCGCGGCGGGAAATGGCCGACAAGGCCCCGCTCAGGGTCGTGCTTTCGATGATCTCCAGCATGTCCTCGTCGGTCAGGACGGGGGAGAATTCCAGGATCGGCCCGGAGACGACGATTTCCGAGTCATGGGCGAGGCGGCGGATCACCTCCGGCGGCGCGTCGGCGACGTCCTTCAAGGCCTCCGCCAGGATCTGGCGCACGCGCACCACCTGATCGCGGGCCAGCTTGTCCAGGACGTCATAGGTGGCCCGCCGCACCCGGTCCTGCTCGTCGGCGGTCAGGCCGGGGGCGAGACGGGCGATCCGCGAGGCCAGCTCGACCCGGACGCCCTCGTCCGCGTCGTGCACGAGGAGGGAATGGGCCTTCGCCGGGGTTCTCTCGTTGCCGGCGATATGACGGCGCACGCCGGGATCGGAGTCCTCGGCCAGGAAATACAGGATTTCTGGGGCCATGTCCGCGCGGGAGGCCAGTTTCTGGCGGACCTCCGGATTCGGATCGCGCGCCAGGGTCTTGGCCTGTTCATAGCCAATGGGGGCTTGGCCGCCCTTGAGTTTATTCCGCTCCGTCATGACGTCCCGCCATGCTGTTCAGGCGGCTGCGCCACCGCATGTTCAGGCGGCTGCGCCACCGCGTAGCTCCCCTTGCCTTTCCGCTTGACCTCGTACATGGCGGCGTCGGCGCGCGCCATCAGCTCTTCGAGGGATTCCGGGAGCGCCGGATCGTGAATGGCGATCCCCAGGGACATCTGGAGCGGGCGGGCGGGGTCGCCGGAGAAGGCGTCCAACTCGGCCCCGGCCTCCAGCAGCGCCCGCGCGCGGTTGACGGCCGCGTCGCCGTCGGCTCCCTCCAGCCACACCGCGAACTCGTCGCCGCCGAGACGCGCCACCAGATCGGTCGGCCGGGTGCAGCCGAGCAGGATGTTGCGCACGGCCAGCAAGGCCTCGTCGCCGCGCTGGTGGCCGTGGATATCGTTCACCAGCTTGAAATTATCGAGGTCCACGAACATCAGCGCCGCCGGCTTGCCCTCGCGCTGGAGGCGGCCGAACCGGCGTCCCAGGTCATCGGTGAAGGCGCGCCGGTTATAGAGACCGGTCAGGCCGTCGGTGCGGGACAGATTGACGATGTGGACGTGCTTGGCCACCTGTTCGATGGCGATGCCGATCTGGTTGGCGATGTCGGTCAGAAGAATGCGGTCGTCGTCCGCCCATTCGTCCTTGCCGACGCGGCGCCAAAGGCAGATCGCCCCGTTCATCTTGTGATTGAAGTGGGTCGCCGCGGCGAGGACCCGCCATTCGTCCGAGCCGGACTCGTGGATGTCGGCCCCGTTCCGGAGAACGTCGAGGACCGGCAGGACGGTCTCCTGCTCGCCGCATTTCCCATAGACGGCCCCGACCGTGAACTGGTCGGCGACGGTTCCGCCCCGGTGAAAGGCGTGGGTGCGGAAAATCTGGCATCCATCGACGGAAAGGGCCCGGCTCATCGTGCCGGCGGCGACGTCGAGCATGTTTTCCGGCTCCACCTCGGCCCGGAAGCTGCGCACCACATAAGACAGCATGCCCTCGCGGTAACGGGCCCGGGCCAGGACGGCGTCGCGCTCGCGTTCGTCGGTGACGTCGCGGCACACCCCGCGCGCGCCGACCCACCGGCTGTCCGGCCCGAGCAGCGGAGTCGCCGCGCCCATCAGGCAAACGGGACGCCCATCGGCGCGGCGCATCCAGATTTCCACGTCCTCGATCGGCTTTTGGGTGAGGAAGAAGCGCACGGCGATCCGGTCCTGCCCTTCCGTCAGAAACTCGGACGGGCTGTGGCCGACCATTTCATTCGGCCGATAGCCCAGGGTTTCCACCCCCGAAACGAACGCGATCCGGCCGTCGGCGCCGACTTCCCACGCGACGTCGCTGGAAATATGGACCAGGTCCTTATAGCGTTTTCGCGACTCGATCAGGGCCGCGCGCAGATTTTGTTCCAGGGTTTGGTCGCGGATGAGGACCAGCGCGCCGCTGTCGTCCGCGAGGGGCATGACCGTGAGGTCGAGCAGGGTCATCAGATCGTCGGTTCTCAGCTCCAGAACGAGACGGTGGCAGACCCCGTCGGTCACGGCGCGCCGGGTCGCCGAGCGCATCAGCTCGGCCTCTTCTCCAGGCATGCTTTGGGAAAGCGCCGCACCGCGTCCATTGGCGAAAACCACGTCGCCCTCGATCCCGATCACCAGCGCCGGACCGGGAAAGGTGTCGATCACCGCCGCGGAGAGGTCCACGACGAGCGCCGGACGACCCGTGGAACTGCCCTGCACGTCCTGCAACATCGCCCCTGTCCTCCGCCAGCACAGACTTTAGGCCCGGGCCCGACGGCCGGTCAATGCGGCTTCCCGACCGGTATCTTTTTTACCGGCATCTTTTTTCTGGGATCATGCCGCCGCGACCAGGACGAAGGCCAATCCGGTGGCGATGAACAGAACCGGAAAGGCCCAGGACAGAAAGTGAAAGATCTGATCCTGGACATAGGGACCAAACCAGACGGCCGGCAGGCGGTACCGGTAGAACACCACCGTGATGATCGTGCCGACCGCCAGGGCGACGTAGTTCAGGGCGAGGAGCCGCGTCACGGTGTTGTCGCCCGTCATAAGCGCCGGGAACGCGGAACTGATGGTGAAGCTCAGCGCGATTACGGCGAACAGTCCGCCGATGATGACGTTGCCGAGTTCGAACGCCTCGACCTCGAACCCACCCTCCTCGGCCTTGTTCATCCAGGTTGCGAGGAACGGAATCAGCAGCGACGCGAACAGGGGGATGAAAATGACGGAAACGGTGCTGATCGCGACCCGTTCGACGTCGACCGTCACCATCACCTTGGCGTAGCGGTCGCCGTTCCAGCCCTTGACCAGATCACGGCCGAGGCTGACCAGACCCGGGGTCCAGCCCTCGATCTCGACGGACTTGGCCACTTGGCTGAAGGCGACGTCGTCGCTGGTGAAATCCAGGTCCACCGTCTCGATGGTGTCCTCCTGCACCATGAACGCGATCGGCAGCGACTGGTGGTCGAAGGGGAACCTCGTGGTGTCGACCGCCACCTTGTAAACCGCCGTGGTGCGGGCGATCACCTCGACCATTCCGTTGGGAAAAAGACGCAGGCGCCGTTCGGAGAACGAGGGTTCCCCATTCCGGTTCAGGTAGCGGATTCGGGGGGTCCAAATCTTGGCGAGTTCCGCTTCCGCCGCCGAGGCGCGGTATTCCTTATGACCGTGAAGCCCCTCCTCGGCGGGATAGCGCAGTCTGGTGTCGAACCAGGTCAGACGCAGATCGGTGGTGGCCTCGAAGGTGCCGACGTTATCGTCAAACGACTCGATGTGGTTGACGAAAAGGGCGGTCCGGACGGTGACGGGCAAACCCTTCCCGGTAGGAATCGATGTCGGCGGCAAGGCGTCGGCGGCGGCCGACGGGCCGACGGCAAGTCCCAGAAGAAGTCCGAGGAGCAGCCCGGACGCGCGGAGGAGGGCCCGGATCATGACGCGCCCCCTTTGCCGGCCTCGGCCCTTGCGGCGAGACGCTCGCAGTTCTCGGCCAGGGTCCGCATCTCGTCGGACAAGGTCTCGGAATCGGGCGGGTCCCGGCCCTCCGCGCCGTCCGCCAAGGCGGCGACCCGCTCGTTCAGGACTTCCAGCGGCCGCTCGATCTTGCCGCGGACCATGACCATGATGACGCCGATTTGCAGAACGCCGGACACCAGCGCCAGCAGAATCTGCCAGACTACGGCCTGACCGTCGGCGGAACGGGTTTTCGTGAAGTCGGCGGCGATGGCCATGACGCCGATCTGCTGCTTGGCGTAGCTGTAAACCGGCTGGAGCAGAACGCCATGGGGCACCCCGTTCACCTCGCGCAGGTAATGGGCGGCCTCGATCACGTTGACGTCGGCGTCGGTCACCAGCGCCTTGAGCAGGTCCGGATGGGTCGAGCTGAACCGGACGAAGGAGCCTACCCGGTTCGAATCGCTGAGGGCGTTTCCCTTGAGGGCCGTCGCGGTCTCCCGCAAGGTCTTTTCGTCAACGAAGAACCCGAGTTCGAAACCGTAGGCCTTCTTGAGTTCGTTCAGCAGCGGCTCGACCTCCAGGCCCACCTCGAAACTGCCGACGGGCTTGCCGGCATCGTCCTTCACCGGCATCGTGCCGAAAATCCCGATGCCCGAACTCGTGATCTCGATCCCCTTGCGGATGCCGTTGCTGCGGTTGACCTCCACGACCATTTGCCGGGTCGCGGAAAGGTCATCGCCGAATTTCTCGGGATTGTGCACCCGGAGAAACGACTCCGCCGGCGCCAGATGGAACTGGGCCTGGCTGATGCCGTATTTTTCGTGCTGCACCCGATAGGCGTCCCGGGTGGCCGCGAGAAGCCGGGCACGGTCGCGGGCGGCAAAGGCCCCTCCGACCTCCGGCATGGCCACCATCATTTCGGCGGCGGCGATGGCCTTGCCCTCGGCGCCATGCAGCTTGGACTGCATGATCTGCCCCATCAGCTTGAACTGCTCGTCCTCGAACTCGGCGGTCATCCGATGCGAAATCAGGTAGCTGACAAAGGACACCATCGTAATGACCGCGACGACCGAACAGGTCATGACGATGGGGGCGCTGGTTCTGAACTTCATGTCGCATCTCCGGTGGTGGGCTGCGGGGCGAAGGTATCACATCGGGCGGGCGCGTTACCAGTTGCGGCACTTGGCCTGGGTGGCGCGATAGCTTGCCAGGGTGTCGATGACGGCGTTGGCGCGATCGCGCGCCGCGTTCGACGCCTCGATCTGCGCGGCGATCTGTTTCTGCAAAAGCGCCATCTGCTGCTTCTTGCCCGTCGTCACGTTGTCGGCCACCAGGGCCGACACCCTGGTGACCGCCTTTTCCAGGGCGGCTTTCAATCCGGGCGCGGACCGCTTCAGCATTTCCCGGTTGATTTTCACATGGGTGTTTTCGTGGTCGAGAATGGCGTTGAACTCGCAGGTGCCCCGGCGGTAGCGCCGGTCCACATAGACGGTGGTCCGGGTATAGCCGAGGACGGCCGTGACGTCGGCCAGAACCAAGCAAAAGCGGTTGTTGCCCAGCCGCTGGATGTTGACCCCGTTGCTGAACTGGATCTGCATCTGGGCCGCCGTGAGCCCCCTCACCCGTCCCAGCGTGCCGTGGACCGACTTGGCCTTTTTCTGGGCAAGGGCCTCGATCTGCTCGACGCCGAGATTATAGTCGTAATCCAGCGTCCCTTCCTTCACCACCAGCTTGACCACGGGCGGCTTGGAAGCCCGGCACTCCCCGGCGGCGAGGGCCGGGGCCGCCCCGGCCAGCAGCAGGAAAAAAAGGATCGTCGCCCACGGGGGGACGCGCATTACCAGCGCGGGCACTGGTTCAGGGTGAAACGGTAGCTGTCGGGGGTATCGATGCCGGAGTTGGCGAACTCGCGCTCATCGTTGAAATCCTCAAGCGCCGAATCGATGCGGCTTTGCAGCATGTCGATCGGCTTTTCGCGGCCCTGGGAAATTTCCGCAACCATGACCGGGTTGATGTCGTCCACCGCGTCCCGCAACGCCCCGAGAAGACGGGGCGCGAACCGCCGCAGCGTTTCCCGGTTGATCTGGACGTGCTGGTGCTCGTGGTCGAGGATGGCGCGGAACTGGCAACTGCTCCGGCCGTACTTCCGATCCACGTAGATCGTGGTATCGACATAGCGGACCGTCGCCAGCACATGGTCGAGCCACAGGCAATAGGTGCCGTCGTCCAGGCGGAACGGCTGGAGCTTGGTCTGGAAATCGATGCTGACCTGAGTGCGGGTCAGCCCGACCGGGCGGCCGAACACGCCATGGGTGTTCGAGCCCTCCTCAAGGAAGAGGGTCTCGATTCCGTTCTGGGTCAGGTTGTGGTCATAGCGCAGCGGCCCCTGGTCCACGACCAGCTCCACCGTGGGCTTCGGGCCGGCCGGGCACACGTCGCCCGCGCGCGCAGGCACCGCCGCGAGCAGCACCATCCCCGCCACGGCGGCCCCGGACAACAACGACGCCACGTACCCCTCCGCCACGTACCCTTCTCCGGCCAAAAGTCGGGCCATGCCTGAAACCCTGCCCCATCCCCCGACGCCAATACGCCGACGCTATACCTACTATCATCGGTAACGCTAATATACAATCTCGCAGATGCAAAAATTTCAAGGAGGCGGCGTGGCCAAGATCGCGACCTGGAACGTCAATTCGGTGAGGGCCCGTCTTCCCAACCTGTTGCGCTGGCTGGGGGAGGCGGCCCCCGACGTCGTGCTGTTGCAGGAAACCAAGACGGTCTGCGACGGGTTTCCGCGCCTTGAGATCGAAAGCCTGGGCTATCATCTGGCCACTTTGGGCCAGAAGACCTACAACGGCGTCGCGATCCTGTCCCGGGAACCGCTGGCCGACGTCGTCCGGGCCCTGCCCGGCGATCCGGACGACGGACAGGCCCGCTACATCGAGGCCCTGGTGGGGGGAACGCTGCGGGTCGCCTCGATTTATCTTCCCAACGGCAATCCGACGGACGGGGAGAGCTTTCCCTACAAGCTCCGTTTCCTGGACCGGCTGCGCCGCCGGGCGGGCGAATTGCTGCGCCGCGAGGAGCCGCTGGTTCTGGGGGGGGACTACAACGTCTGCCCGACCGACGACGATGTCTTCGCGCCGGGCGAATGGGCCGGCGACGCCCTGTGCCGCCCCGAGTCGCGCCGGGGATTCCGCGCCATTGTCCATCTCGGCTTCACCGACGCCCTCCGGGCGCTGCATCCGGAGAAGGGGCTGTACAGCTTCTGGGACTATCAGGGAGGGGCTTGGCCCAGGAATCACGGGCTGCGCATCGATCACCTGCTGTTATCGCCCCAGGCCGCCGACCGGCTCCGGGACAGCGGCGTCGACTCGGCCCCGCGCGGATGGGAGCGCCCCTCGGACCACGCGCCGGTGTGGTGCGCCTTGGCGGATCAGGTATCTCCGGTTCCCAGGACGTGCGCCACGGAAGGTGGCCGATAGTCCCGGAACCGGGCCAGCAGGACGATGGGGTCCCGTTCCACCATCAGCATGGCCCGGTGAGGGGGCTTCAGGAACTTTTCCGCCACCATGTGGTCGATGAAACCGCGCAGGCCCCGGTAATAGCCCGCCACGTCCAGCAGTCCGCACGGCTTGACGTGCTGGCCGAGTTGGCCCCAGGTCCAGACCTCGAACAGTTCCTCCAGGGTGCCGATCCCCCCCGGCAGGGCGATGAAGCCGTCGGAAAGCTCGGCCATCAGGGCCTTGCGGTCGTGCATGGTGTCCACCACCCGCAGGTCGGAAAGCCCTTCGTGCTCGACCTCGAACGGCATCAGGAGTCTCGGCATGACGCCGATGACCTCGCCGCCATGCTCCAGCGCGGCGTCGGCGAGCGCCCCCATCAGCCCGACGTCGGCGCCGCCATAGACCAGCCCCAGCCCGGCCTCCGCCAGTCTCCGCC
>JADGDA010000066.1 GCA_015228695.1 Alphaproteobacteria bacterium | reverse complement strand
GCCAGCAGCAGCGACCCCATCGACGCGGCTTGCCCGATGCACACGGTGGACACCGCCGAGCGGATGTACTGCATGGTGTCGTAGATGGCGAGCCCGGACGTGACCAGCCCGCCCGGCGAGTTGATATAGAACGCGATGTCCTTGTTCGGGTTTTCCGACTCAAGAAACAGAAGCTGCGCACACAGCAGGCTGGACACGCCGTCGTTGACCCCGCCGGTCAGGAACACGATGCGTTCCTTCAGAAGGCGGGAGTAGATGTCATAGGCGCGCTCGCCTCGGTTGGTCTGCTCGACCACCATCGGCACCAGCGTGTTCATGTAAACGTCAAGGGGGTCGCGGTCTCTCATCGGAGCCTCACTTGAATGACTAGAAAGAACCCGCCCTCGCCGGACGCGCTCCGCGCTTGGCCGCGGCCTCAATGGCCGCTGGTTTCATGCACGGCGGGTCGGCAAAGCCGGCGGCGAACTCTTGGGCGCTCGACTATTCCTGGGCGCTTTCGCTTTTCTTGGCCTTAGGAGTGCGTTTCCGCCGCTTGACGGGGGTTTCGGCAGCGTCCTCCTCGTCGTCGAGAAGCTCGCTGGCCTTGACCGCCTTATCGGTGACCGTGGCCATTTCCAGGATGAAGTCCACCACCTTTTCCTCGAACAGGGGGGCGTGAAGGGCGTCCACGGCCTCCGGGTTCTTGCGGTAGTACTGGATGACCATCTGTTCCTGTCCGGGGAACCGGCTGGCTTCCGCCATCAGGGCGCGGTTGATGTCGTCCTTGGTGACGGTGATGTTGTTCCGGCGCCCCGCCTCGGCCAGAACCAAGCCGAGACGGACGCGGCGTTCCGCCACCTTCCGGTATTCCTCCTTCAGAACGTCGTCGCCCTTGTCCCGATCCTCCGGATCGAGGGACCCGTCCGCCTTCGCCTGTTCCACCTGCCGCCAGATGGAGTCGAATTCCATGTCGACCACGCCCGTGGGAACGTCGAAGGCGTACCCGTCCGCCAGAACGTCCAGCAGCGCCCGCTTCAGCTTGGACCTGGACGCGGTATCGTAGTCCCGCTCAAGCTGCTCGCGCACGGCGGCGCGCAGGGACTCGAGGGATTCCATGCCGAAGGCCTTGGCCAGATCCTCGTCCACGGCGGCGGCGGCGGCCCGCCGCAATTCCTTGATGTCGACGTCGAAGGTGGCTTCCTTGCCCGCCAGTTCCGCGTGGTACTGGTCCGGGAAGGTGACGTTGAAGCTGACGCTCTCCCCCACCTTCTTGCCGACGAGGGCGTCCTCGAAGCCGGGGATGAAGGTGTTCGAGCCCAGTTCCAGATGATGGTCGGTGCCGGCGCCGCCGGAAATCGGCTCGCCCCCGGTCTTGCCGACGAAATCGATCACCACGGTGTCGCCCGACCGGGCCTCCCGCGCCTCCGCCACCGTCTCCGTGCGCTTCTGGCTGGAGGCGATCCGGGCGAGGGCCGCGTCGACCGCCTCGTCATCCACCTCGGCGCGCGGGCGCTCCAGTTTCAGGGCGCTGAAATCCTGGAGTTCGAACTCGGGGAGAAGGTCCATATCGACGGTGAATTCCAGGTCCCCTCCGTCGGGAAACGAGGTGATCTCGATCTTGGGCTGCATGGCGGGGCGCAGCTTGCGCTCGGCGATGGTCTGGCCGACGGACTCCTGCACCGCGGCCTCCAGCACCTCGCCCATGACCGACTTCGCATAGCGCTGACGCAGAAGGGGCATCGGCACCTTGCCCGGCCGGAATCCCTGCATGCGGACGGTCTTTCCGATCTCCGTCAGCTTGGCGGTCACCTTTTCCGCCAGATCGCCGGCGGGCACGATGACCTTGAACGCGCGCTTCAGACCTTCGTTGTTCGTTTCAATCAGTTGCATGGACCATCTCTGCCATTCGAATTTCACAAAGCGGCGCGCACAGGGCGCCACGCCCGCCCCATCGACGAGCCGCGACAAGAGAACCGTGGTGCGGGCGAAGGGACTTGAACCCCCACGGCCTCTCAGCCACCAGAACCTAAATCTGGCGTGTCTACCAGTTCCACCACGCCCGCGGAAACAGGCCCCCCTCCTCCGGCGGCCCGCCGCTTATAGCATACTCGCCGGCCTGCGAAACAGGGGAAACCCCAAAGGCAGGGCGTCACCCCCAGGGTAATCGGGTGAACCCGATTACCCTTAATTTTCTCTCCCCCTCAGTCGCCGGGCGCGGCCGTCCGGCCGCCAGGCTCGCTCCGCTGACGCTCCGCGCGGCCTCAATGGCCGTTGGGGAGCCCCTTTCCGGGTTGCGACATGGGATATTTCCTTCACCCGATTACCCTGGCGTCACCCCCCGCTGAACTTGACGTCGATGATCTCGTAGGCCTTTCCGCCCTTGGGGGTGCTGACCTCGACCGAATCGCCCAGGTGCTTGCCGATCAGGGCCTTGCCCAGGGGGGAGTGGACGGAAATGCGGCCGCGCTTGATGTCCGCCTCGTGGACGCCGACGATCTGATAGGTGGACTCCTCGTCGCTGTCCTCGTCGGCCAGCGTCACCGTCGCGCCGAACCGCACCTGATCGCCGGACAGGCGGCTGATGTCGATCACCTCGGCGCGGCTGATGATATCCTCAAGCTCGACGATCCGGCCCTCGATGAAGCTCTGACGTTCGCGCGCGGCGTGGTATTCGGCGTTCTCGGACAGGTCCCCGTGTTCCCGCGCCTCGGCGATGGCGCGGATCACCGCGGGACGCTCCGTCATTTTCAGCCGTCTCAACTCGTCCTCCAGGGTCGCGAGCCCCGGCATCGTCATCGGGATCTTTTCCATCGTCGAGAACCTCTCGGAGTCGAGAAAACGGCCACCGGCCTTCGTCATGCCCCGTCATGTCCCCCGTCACGCCCCCCAGGCATGCCCCCCGGACAACGGGAAAAAGCGCTTCCGTTCAGGAAGAGCCTTTAAAATACGATTGGAGAGGGGCAACATCAAGCGTTCCGCGTTTCAGGGCCTCGATGCCCTCCACCGCCGCGCGCGCGCCCGTCAGGGTCGTGTAGTGGGGAACGTTGCGCGTCAAGGCGGTGCGGCGGATGGAGAAGCTGTCCTCAAGGGACTGGTCCCCATCCGTGGTGTTGATCACGAGATGCAGGGCGCCCGAGACCATGGCGTCGACGCAGTGGGGCCGTCCCTCCAGAACCTTGTTGAGGATGGTCACGTCAAGCCCCTGCTCGCGCAGATGCCGGGCGGTTCCCCGGGTCGCCGTCAGCTTGAACCCGAGGTCCACCAGATGGCGGGCCACATCGACGCAGGCCAGCTTGTCCGAGTCCTTTAGGGCGAGGAAGGCGACGCCCTCCGTCGGCAACCGGGTCCCGCTGGCGAGCTGGGACTTGGCGAAGGCGCGGGGGAAGTCGGAGTCGATGCCCATGACCTCGCCGGTCGATTTCATCTCCGGCCCGAGCACGATGTCCACGCCGGGGAAGCGGGCGAAGGGGAAGACCGCTTCCTTCACCGCCACATGGCTCAGGGGCTTTTCCCGCAGCCCGAACGAAGCGAGGGGTTCGCCCGCCATGACCCGGGCCGCGATCTTGGCCAGGGGCACCCCGGTCGCCTTGGCGACGAAGGGAACCGTGCGGCTGGCGCGGGGATTGACCTCCAGCACGTAGAGCACGTCATCCTTGATCGCGTACTGGACGTTCATCAGTCCGACCACGTTCAAGGCGGTCGCCAACTGGCGGGTCTGGTGCCGGATCCGTTCGATCATCTCCGCGCCAAGGGTGTGCGGAGGCAGGGAACAGGCCGAATCGCCCGAGTGGATTCCGGCTTCCTCGATATGCTGCATGATGCCGGCGACGAACACGTCCTTGCCGTCGGCCAGGGCGTCCACGTCGACCTCGATCGCATCCTGAAGATAGCTGTCGATCAGGACCGGATTGTTGCCGATGACCGAAACCGACTGGCGCATGTAATCGTCGAGGGCTTCCTCCCCATAGACGATGCGCATCGCCCGCCCGCCCAGGACATAGGAGGGCCGGACCACGACCGGGTATCCGATCCTGGCCGCGACGGCGCGCGCCTCGTCGGGGGAACGGGCGACGCCGTTGGCGGGCTGGATCAGGCCCAGGGTGTGCAGAAGGCTTTGGAACCGCTCCCGGTCCTCGGCCAGATCAATGGCGTCGGGAGAGGTGCCGAGGATGGGAATGCCCGCCTTTTCCAGGGCGTCGGCGAGCTTCAGCGGGGTCTGGCCGCCAAGTTGGACGATCACCCCGAGAAGCCGGCCCTTGCGCTGCTCGACCCGGACCAGCTCGATCACGTCCTCGGCGGTCAGGGGCTCGAAATACAGGCGGTCGGAGGTGTCGTAGTCGGTGGACACGGTTTCCGGGTTGCAGTTGACCATGATGGTCTCGCGCCCGGACTCGCGCAGGGAAAACGCCGCGTGGCAGCAGCAGTAGTCGAACTCGATGCCCTGGCCGATCCGGTTGGGGCCGCCGCCGAGGATAATGACCTTGTCGCGCTCCGAGGGGTCGGCCTCGCAATGGGGCGGCGATACCCCGTCGCCCTCGTAACACGAATACAGATAGGGCGTGCGCGAGGGGAATTCCCCGGCACAGGTGTCGATGCGCTTGTAGACCGGGCGGACGTTGAACACCTCGCGCCGGAACGAGACCTCGTGGGGCTTCTTTCCCGACAGTTCGGACAGCCGCTGATCGGAAAAGCCCATGGCCTTGAGACGGAGCAGTCCCGGCGCGTCGATGGGCAGTCCCTTTTCCCGCACCTCCTGCTCGGCGGCCACGATGGTCTGGATCTGCTCCAGGAACCAGGGATCGTAGCGGCAGGCGATCTGGACCTTTTCAAGGCTGAGACCATGGCGGAAGGCCTGGGCGATCACCAGCAGGCGATCGGGGCGGGGCTGGGACAGGGCGGCGATGATGGCGTCGCGCTGATCCCCGGAGCCGACTCCGGGAATGACGACCTCGTTGAGGCCGGTCAGGCCGGTTTCCAGGCTGCGCATGGCCTTTTGCAGGCTTTCCGCGAAGGTGCGGCCGATGGCCATGGCCTCGCCCACCGACTTCATCGATGTGGTGAGCAGCGGCTCGGCGTCGGGGAATTTCTCGAAGGTGAAGCGCGGCGCCTTGACGACCACGTAATCGATGGTGGGCTCGAACGAGGCCGGGGTGCTGCCGGTGATGTCGTTGCTCAGCTCGTCGAGGGTGTATCCGACCGCCAGTTTGGCCGCGATCTTGGCGATGGGGAACCCGGTCGCCTTCGACGCCAGGGCCGAGGACCGCGACACCCGCGGATTCATCTCGATGATGACCATCCGCCCGGTTTCGGGATCGATGGCGAACTGGACGTTGGAACCGCCGGTGTCGACGCCGATTTCGCGCAGGCACGCGAACGAGGCGTCCCGCATGATCTGGTATTCCTTGTCGGTGAGCGTGAGCGCGGGAGCCACGGTGACCGAGTCGCCGGTGTGCACGCCCATGGGATCGACGTTTTCGATGGAACAGACGATGATGCAGTTGTCGTTGCGGTCCCGCACCACCTCCATCTCGAATTCCTTCCAGCCGAGGACCGACTCCTCGACCAGAACCTCGCCCACCGGGGACGCCGCCAGACCGCCGGAGACGATCTGCTCGAACTCCTCGGTGTTGTAGGCGATGCCTCCGCCGGTTCCCGCCAGGGTGAAGGACGGGCGGATGATCAGCGGCAAGCCGATCTCCTGCAAGGCCACCCGCGCCTCGTCCATGGAGCGCACCGCCCGGCTGACGGGGGATTCGAGGCCGATCCGGTCCATGGCGTTGCGGAACAGAAGCCGGTCCTCGGCCTTGGCGATCACCTCGCGCTTGGCGGCGATCATCTCGACGCCGAATTTTTCCAGGGTGCCGTCGTCGGCGAGCGCCATGGCGGTATTGAGGGCGGTCTGCCCCCCCATGGTGGGCAACAGGGCGTCGGGCCGCTCCCTCTCGATGATCTTGGCGACCATTTCGGGCGTGATGGGCTCGATATAGGTGGCGTCGGCCATCTCGGGGTCGGTCATGATCGTCGCGGGATTGGAATTGACCAGGACGACCCGATACCCCTCCTCGCGCAGAGCCTTGCAGGCCTGGGCGCCGGAATAGTCGAACTCGCAGGCCTGACCGATGACGATGGGGCCGGCGCCGATGATCAGGATGGATTTGATGTCCGTGCGTTTAGGCATGGCTCTCCACTCTTCGCGTCCTCAAGGCCCCTGCCGTGCGTCCATCATGCGCATGAAACGTTCGAACAGATACCGGCTGTCATGGGGACCGGGAGAGGCCTCCGGGTGATACTGAACCGAAAACACCGGGCTCCCCCTAAGACGCAAGCCCTCGACCGAGCCGTCGAACAGGGACACGTGCGTCTCCTCCACGCCCTCGGGAAAAGAGGATCGATCCACGCAGAATCCGTGATTCTGGCTGGTGATCTCCACCCTTCCCGTTTCCAGGTCCTTGACCGGCTGGTTGCCGCCCCGGTGCCCCTTGTCCATCTTGAAGGTCCTTGCCCCCAAGGCGATGGCCAGCATCTGGTGCCCCAGACAAATCCCGAACAGGGGGATCCCCCGGGCCAGAAGGTCGCGGATGACCGGCACCGCATAGACCCCGGTGGCCGCCGGGTCTCCCGGCCCGTTGGACAGGAACACCCCGTCCGGGCGGTGACGGAGGATATCCTCGGCCGACGCGGTCGCCGGAACCACCGTCACCCGGCACCCGACCGAGGCCAGACTGCGCAGGATGTTCCGCTTCGCGCCGTAATCGACCGCCACCACATGACGCCGAGGGGCGGTCTGGCGCCCGTATCCCTCTCCCAACCGCCACAAGCTCTCGGTCCACTCGCGGTCCTCGCGGCAGGTCACCTCCCGCGCCAAGTCCATTCCGGCGAGGCCGGGCCAGGACCGGGCCCGCTCGACCAGGGACGGCAGATCGAAGTCCCCGTCCGGGGAGTGGGCCAGGACTCCGCTCGGCGCGCCCCGCTCGCGGATGAGCAACGTCAACCGCCGGGTGTCCACTCCCGACAGGCCGATCAGATCGACGCTCTTCAGCCAAGCGTCCAGGTGCTGGCGTGCGCGCCAGTTAGAGGGCTCCCCGATCTCGGCCCGCAGGATGCAGCCCCGGGCCGCCGCCGTTTCCGCTTCCAGGTCCTCGGCGTTGGCGCCGACGTTGCCGATGTGGGGAAAGGTGAACGTGATGATCTGGCCGGCGTAGGACGGATCGGTCATCACCTCCTGATAACCGGTCAGGGAGGTGTTGAACACGACCTCGCCCACCGTCTCCCCCACCGCCCCCACGCCCCGGCCCCAAAAAACGCTGCCATCGGCCAGAACCAGGGCGCCAGTCGCCCCGGAGGGGCGCGGAGCAAAGGAGTCCCCGGAGGGGCACGGAGCGAAAGAATCCCCGGAGGGGCGCGGAGCAAGGGAATCCCCAGGGGAACGCGGAGCGGAGGATATCTCGGGCGAGGGTGTGGTCTTATCCAGCATGAACCGCCGTCCTTAAGGCCAATCCGCATCGGGCGCGCGTAAAAACACCGGCATCGATCCTCGTCACGATGCCGGGCGCCCCATCCTCAGTTCCGCGATGCACGAAACGCGGAAAATCACATGCCCCGCTTAGTAAGCAAATCGATGACATCCGTCAAGCCTTCCACCTCACTCCCCGTCACATTTTCCAGGCGGGGGGCGGGGCTGTTCCAGGGCCTCCGGGGTCTCGGCATCCACGATCCGCCGCGCCAGTTCATAGGAGAAGCCGGCGCGCGCCAACGCCATCAGATCCTTCGCGCATCGCGGGCCGCGTTGCCCGGACGGGCGGAAGGGACCGAGACGGCGGCGTCTGGCCAGAGCCACGGCCGCCGCCCATTCCGGGTCGTCGTGCTCCTCGCCCAGGGCCTTCACGGCCGCCGCCGCCGCCGCCGTGTCCACACCGCGCGCGCGCAGGTCCATGCGGATGGTTGCCGCCGAGCGTCCCTTGCGATTGAGCCCCCGCGCCCGGGTCGCCGCGTAGCGGCCATCGTCCAGATAACCCAACCCCTCCATCTTCGCCAGCACCGCCTCGACCCACCCGAAGGCCTCGGCGCGGCAGGTCCCGTGGGCGGCAACCGAACGGTCCACCTTGGCCCGCAGCAGACGGCGCAGGTTTTCGACCGAACTGGAAAACCGCTCCAGATAACGTAAGGCCGCCCGTTCGAGAAAGGCGGGATCGACCTTTCGCGGAAGCCCGCGATTCCCGGAGGAAACGGATGGAGCCGAAGGGAAGCCGTCATCGTCCTGCTGCATCCCCCCGGCATACCACCGGGACGCAACTTCGGCAACGCACCCGGAAACCGGCCCCCGATGAAGCCCCCGATAAGACGTTGCACCGGGCAAACGGCGTCGGTATAGTGCGCCACCCTGCTCCGGCCGGGTGTCGGAGCGTGGCGCAGCTTGGTAGCGCACTTGACTGGGGGTCAAGGGGTCGTGGGTTCAAATCCCGCCGCTCCGACCAAATAACCCCGCCAACCGGCCCTGGGCGAACACCCCTGGGGGCGGTTATGCCCCGATCATCGTCACCACGATGGCCCGGGTGTGCGGTCCGGTGCGGTGTTCCCACAGATAGATTCCCTGCCACGTGCCGAGCAGCAAGGCTCCCCCGCCCACCGGGACCGTCACCGAACTGCCGGTCAGGACCGACCGCGCGTGGGCCGCCATGTCGTCGTCGCCCTCGCTGTCGTGCCGATAGGCCCGGTCGCCATCCGGAGCCCAGCGCAGCGCCAGCGTTTCCAGATCGCGGCGCACCGAGGGGTCGGCGTTCTCGGTGATCATCAACGAGCAGCTCGAATGCTTCACGAAAACATGCGCGATGCCCACCGCGAGTCCCGACTCGCTGGCGGCGCGGGCGACCTCCGCCGTGATGTCGATGGAGCCGCGGCCGGGAGTCCGGATGACCATCGTCCGTTGATGCGCCACCATGTCAGGCCCCGATCCGGACGTCGCCGTCACTCCCACTCAATCGTTCCCGGCGGTTTCGAGGTGATGTCATAGACCACCCGGTTGACGCCCTTGACCTCGTTGATGATGCGGTTGGCGGTGCGGCCGAGGAAGCCGTGGTCGAAGGGGTAATAATCCGCGGTCATTCCGTCGGTGGAGGTCACCGCCCGCAGGGCCAGGGCGAAGTCGTAGGAGCGGCTGTCGCCCATCACCCCCACCGTGCGCACCGGCAGCAGCGCCGCATAGGCCTGCCAGATGGCGTCATAGAGACCGGCGTTGCGGATTTCCTCCATATAGATGGCATCGGCCTTGCGCAGGATGTCGAGTTTTTCCCGCGTCACCTCCTGCCCGGGAATGCGGATGGCGAGGCCGGGGCCGGGGAAGGGGTGGCGGCCGACCATCTCTTCCGGCAGCCCCAGTTCCCGGCCGAGGACGCGGACCTCGTCCTTGAACAGCTCGCGCAAGGGCTCCACCAGCTTCATGTTCATGCGCTCGGGCAGGCCGCCCACGTTGTGGTGGGACTTGATGGTCACGCTGGGGCCTCCGGTGAAGCTCACCGATTCGATCACGTCCGGATACAGGGTCCCCTGGGCCAGGAAATCGGCTCCCCCGGCCTTTTTCGCCTCCTCCTCGAACACGTCGATGAAGGTGGCGCCGATGGTCTTGCGTTTCTTCTCCGGGTCCAGTTCGCCCTTGAGCTTGCCGATGAACAGGTCCGAGGCGTCCCGGTGCACCAGCCGGATGTTGAAGCGGTCGCGGAACAGCGACACCACCTGCTCCGACTCGCCCAGCCGCATCATCCCGTGATCGACGTAGACGCAGGTGAGCTGGTCGCCGATGGCCTCGTGCAGCAGGGCCGCCACCACGGCCGAGTCCACGCCTCCCGACAGGCCGCAGATCACCCGCCCCTTGCCGACCTGGGCGCGGACCTTGGCGATTTCCTGTTCGCGGAAGGCCGCCATGGTCCAGCCGCCCGAACACCCGCAGACCCGATGGGCAAAGGTCGCGAGCAGCGCCGCGCCGTGGGGGGTGTGCACCACCTCGGGATGGAACTGCACGCCGAAGAACCGGCGCTCGTCGTCGGCAATGGCGGCGAACGGAGCCCCCTCGGAAACCGCGACCGCGCGGAAACCCGGCGGCAGGGACACCACCCGGTCGCCGTGGCTCATCCACACCTGTTCCCGCCCGCCGGGGGTCCAGGTTCCCTCGAACAAGGCGCAGGACCGGGAAATATCCACGAAGGCGCGGCCGAACTCGCGGTGGTCCGAGCTTTCCACCGCGCCCCCCAACTGCGCCGCCATGGTCTGCTGGCCATAGCAAATGCCCAACACCGGCAACCCCATGGAAAACAGCCCGTCGGGGGCGCGCGGAGCCTCCGCCGCCGTGACCGAGGCCGGCCCTCCCGACAGGATGACCCCGCGCGCGCCGAAGGCCCGGATCGAGTCCGGGGTCACCCGGTTGAACGGGTGGATTTCGCAGTAGACCCCGCACTCGCGGATACGCCGCGCGATCAACTGGGTCACCTGGGAACCGAAATCGACGATGAGAATGCGGTCGGTCATCTGGATACGCCTGCGCAGGAGGAACACGGAACCGGGGCACCTTAACCGATCCGCAAACCGCTCTCCAGCATTCGATG
>JADGDA010000065.1 GCA_015228695.1 Alphaproteobacteria bacterium | reverse complement strand
ACCGCGTCCAGGCCATCCGGTCCGCCCATGTTGAGAACGACGACGGCCTGTTTCATGGAAATCCCTCCGAGCCGGGTTTCAGGAACGCTTGAACGCGCGGAGTCTTTGGATCAGCGCGATCACATGCTCCGGTGGCGTCTGGGGAACGATGCCATGGCCCAGATTGAAAATGAACCGTCCCTGCCCCAGACTCGTTAGAATCACGTCGATCCGTTCCTCCATGACCCGGCCGCCGAGGACAAGCAACATGGGATCGAGGTTTCCCTGGAGAACACAATGGGGTTGCAGGGTCTTGGCCGCCCAATCCAAGGGAACCGTCGGATCAAGGCCGATTCCATCGACCCCGGTTTCCGCGACGAATGCCTGATAGAGAAGCCCCGCGCCCCTTGGAAATCCGATGATGGGAACCCCGGGCCGTTCACGTCGAATTCGCTCGACGATCTTGGCGAACGGTGCGATGACCCACCGCCGGAATTCTGGTTCCGGAAGAACCCCGGACCAAGTGTCGAAGATTTGCACAACCTCGGCACCCTCGTCGATCTGGGACAGCAGGTGGCGGCTCGTTGCCTCCGTCAGTATCTCTATCAGGGCGGACAGAAGGGCTCCTTCAAACGCCCACCGTCTCGCCGTCGGGTAATCCTTGCTTCCCGCGCCTTCGATCATATAGGTGGCCACCGTCCACGGCGCGCCGGCAAAGCCGATCAAGGTGGTGGTCTCCGGAATCGACGCCTGTAACCGATGGACGGTCTCATAGACCGGTCGAAGATGGGGAGTCATCCGATCCAGCCGCAGGCGTTTTATGTCCTCCATCGAGGTCAGTGGTTCGAGGATCGGACCTTCCCCTTCCCGAAAGGAAACGCTCTGTCCCAACCCATCCGGCACCACCAGGATATCCGAAAACAGGATTGCCGCATCCATCCCGAACCGGCGCAGCGGCTGCAACGTCACTTCTTCCGCCATCTCCGGCGCATAGCACATCCGGAGAAATCCGCCGGCCTTGGATCGGATCTCCCGATATTCCGGGAGATATCGCCCCGCTTGACGCATCAACCAGACGGGAGGAGTTTCGACGTGTTCCCCGGAAAAGACCCGGAGAAGGGGTTTGATCTGCGATGCCTTGGATTCCGTCACCTTCGAAGCCCCTTCTCCCGGTTTTCTCTCTCTTCTATCTTATAGAAGAAAATAGAAGTTGTTTTAGTGAATCCCTGTGGATTATGGGAATGAAATGATATCCACACCTTTTCAAGGGATATCATGCGAAGAACGGAACCCCCGGGATAACTCCGGTCGAAAGGCCCGCTCACCCACGAGTCCCGAACCTGGGAAAAACGGGGGTAAGGTGATGGCGAGGGGAGTTGTTCCCGATATCGATACCGGTCAACGGACATATTCACAAATGGATGGACCCGTGTATGATTTTGGGCTCTACCGGGATAAATGCGGGTCCAAGCCCATTCCGGTCCATTGATCAACAGGTTGTTCCATCCACCCTCGGAGCACGGCATTTCGGGAGAGACGGTTCGAGATGAGCAAAAAACACATCCATCTGGTTTCCGATTCGAGCGGTGAAACGGTTTACGCCATTGCCCGCGCCTGCCTGGGTCAATTCGAGGAGGTCGAGGTCATCGAACATCCCTGGTGGTTGGTCAGGACGGAAGAACAGGTCGATGAAGTCATTGAAGGCGTAAAGGCCCATCCGGGAATCGTGTTATGTACCCTTCTTGATAAAACGATGCGGACGAGGTTGGAGAAAGAATGCCGGAAGCTAAAAATTCTATGTGTTTCCGTTCTTGATCCGATTCTTGGGGCGTTGTCGAATTTTCTTGGAGCGGAAATCCTTTCTCTTCCTGGGCATCAACATACATTGAATGCGGAATATTTTCGCAGGATCGACGCCATTCAATTCACCCTGGACCATGATGACGGACAGATCACCTCCGATATCAACGACTCCGACGTCGTTGTTGTCGGAGTGTCCCGAACGTCAAAAACGCCCACCTGCATGTATCTTTCTCACCGGGGCCTGAAAGCGACCAACATTCCCCTTATTCCGGGAATGGACCCTCCAGAGACCTTGTTGACCGCAACCCATCCCCTGATCGTCGGATTGACGCGCGATCCGGATCATCTGGTCGGAGTCCGCAGAATACGCCTAGGCTTGCAGGGGGATGATCCGGGGACGGACTATGCGGATATCGCCGCCATCCGTGAGGAAATCGTCACCGCCCGACGGCTTTTCGCCCGGCACGACTGGCCGGTGATCGACATGACCCATCGCTCCATCGAGGAAGCCGCCGCCGCCATCATCCAGCTCCATGCCCATCATGTGGATGCGCGCGAAGCCAGGGAAAACGCCAAAGAATCCGTTTGAAAACAATGATTTCCGGAAAAGCCCGTCTCGCCGGCGTCATCGGTTGGCCCATCGGGCATTCCCGCTCGCCGCGTCTGCATGCCTATTGGCTCGACCGGTATGGCATTGACGGGGCCTACATCCCGTTAAAGGTTCCCCCCGACCGGTTGGCCTATGTTCTTCGTGCGCTTGCCTATGCCGGCTTCAAGGGGGTCAACGTCACGGTTCCCCATAAGGAAGCAGCCCTTACGCTTATGGATGAGGTTTCTCCAGAGGCACGGCGCATCGGCGCCGTCAACACGATCGTCTTTGACGATCGGGAACGGATGATCGGGTCCAATACCGATGGATACGGGTTCATCGAAAACATCCGTTCCGGACACCCCTCCTGGACCGCGACATCCGGTCCGGCGGTCGTTTTGGGAAGTGGAGGGGCCGCGCGCGCGGTTTGTGCCGCGCTTCTGGCCCAGGGCTCTCCGGAAATCCGCCTGATCAACCGGACTCCGGAACGCGCCATGACGGTCGCCGGTGATTTGGGGGGGCCGATTCAAGTCATTCCGTGGGCGGAACGATTCTTTGTTTTGAACGATTGCAGCCTTCTGGTCAACACCACGACCCTGGGAATGCAAGGGGGGCTTCCCCTTGATCTCGATCTGTCGCGTCTCCCCGTTTCGGCTCTGGTGACGGACATCGTGTATACTCCGTTGGAAACGGAGCTTCTGCGGACGGCGCGGGCGCGGGGAAATCCGGTGATGGACGGCCTGGGCATGCTTCTTCATCAAGCCCGTCCGGGATTTTCCCTCTGGTTCGGGGTCGAGCCGGAGGTCACCCCCGCCCTGCGGGACTGGGTGTTGGGGACGGGATGAGGATCATCGGACTGACCGGGTCCATCGGCATGGGGAAAAGCACGGCCAGCCGGATGCTGAGACGGCTGGGGATTCCCGTTCATGACGCCGACGCCGTGGTTCATCGGTTATTGGAACGGGGAGGACGGGCGGTTCCGGCGATTGCCGCCGCGTTCCCCGGAGTCGTCCGGGACGGCGCTGTCGATCGGGCGGCCCTGGGGGCGCGGGTTTTCTCCGATACGGCCGGTCTGCGAAAGCTGGAAGGCATTCTTCACCCGGAAGTCCGTCGGGCCGAACGGCGGTTTCTCCGCAAGGCTAGGATGGAAAGACACGGTCTGATCGTTCTCGATATCCCGCTTTTGTTCGAGACGAAGGGATATACCCGCTGCGACGCGGTTTTCGTTCTGACCGCGCCGGCGTTTCTGCAAACCCAGCGGGTCATGAAGCGGCCGGGAATGTCCCGGGAAAAATTGGACGGTATCCGCGCGCGCCAAACGCCGGACAGCCTTAAAGTCCGGGGCTGCGATTTCGTCATTCCCAGCGGCCTGGGACACCGTCCCGCTCTGCGGGCTCTTTTATCCGCTCTCGCGTGGATCGGCTCCCGCCCCATCGCCCACCGGCGCCGCAACGCGCATGTCCGGAGACAAAGGGGAACTCATGGCTGAACAAACCCTGCGCGAAATCGTTCTCGATACGGAAACCACCGGACTCGACCCGAATTCCGGAGACCGGGTAGTCGAAATCGGCTGCGTCGAGCTGGTAAACCATCTGCCGACCGGAGCCACGAAACAGTGGTACCTCAACCCGGACCGGGATATGCCGGAAGGGGCCTTCCGGATTCACGGCCTCTCCGCAGAATTCCTGTCGGACAAGCCCCGTTTCGGGGACATTGCGGGAGATTTCCTGGATTTTATCGGCGACTCCCCTTTGATTATCCATAACGCGGACTTCGATCTGAAATTCCTGAACGCCGAGCTTCGCCGTATCGGAAAGGAATCCCTTGCCCAGGGGCGGGCCATCGACACCGTGGTTCTCGCCCGGCGGAAATTTCCCGGAGCCCAGGCGAATCTCGACGCCCTATGCAAACGGTTCGGGATCGACAACAGCAACCGCTCCATGCACGGCGCCCTTCTCGATTCCGAGCTGTTGGCCGAGGTCTATCTGGAACTTCTCGGCGGCCGGGAACCGGGCCTTGCCCTGACGGAAACCACCGGCTCCGCCGCGTCGGGCGCCAAAGCCGCCCGGACACCCCGCCCGTCCCGCCCGCACGCCCCGACCGAGGCCGAGGCCGAGGCTCACCAAGCCTTTCTCGGCCGACTGAGCGACCCGATCTGGAACCAATGATCAGTGGTTCCTCGACGTCGTAAGTGGATTTCCGAGGGAAAGAACCTGCCCCAATCGGCGTCACCCTGACGATGGAGGGACAATTCCACTCGAACCGCCGAGGAACCACAAAAGAACGGTCCAACCCGCGAGGGCCGAGCCATTCAGGGGGACGACGTCCGTTCGGGAGGAAAACGCCACCATGGGCCGATTTCCTCGGGCGGAGGGGTATGTGTCAGGGCCGTCCACAGCCGCGCAAGAGTCGTTCCTTCAGGAAACCGGCAAGATTGCGATTGCTGGCCATCGAACCAAACGTTTGCCGAACCAATGCAGTATTTTTCCGGGTAGGCTTTCCCGGATGCGAGGGCCGCCTCGTCGCAGCCCCAGGCCCCGCTTCTGACCTGAACGTCAGGGGACGAGCCGTCCACGCCTTTCAAGTCCAGCCGCAGGCTGGGAAGGCCGGCGCAACGGAAACAGATTCCCCAGCGTTCCAGTTCCACTTCCTGCTTCCGCCCGGCCTGCGACAGCGTAAGCTGGTACGCCGCGTTGTTGCCGACCACCAGCACCGGCCCGTCCTCTCCGGCGCAAATCAGCTCTCCACGGGCGGAAGATGCGCCCCAGACGAGAGACAGGGCAACCACGGTCCCGAGGACGATCCGGTTCAGCATGACAGCCTCCGCCGATGGTCACGGCCCGGAACTCCTGCGCCCCATTCCGGGACGGGACATGGAGCGGATCGCATGGGGGACCGGTTATTCCTCGGCCCGGACCGAGGCCGGTTCTCCGCCCGCGACCGGGCCGCAACTTTCCCTGTCGCAATAGAGTTCATAGAGGGTCCGGATCACAGCCGAGGCTTCGTTGCCGTTGAGCGAGTAGTAGATCGTCTGAGCGGCACGGCGGGTCCGGACCAGATTGTCCCGGCGTAACCGGGCAAGGTGCTGGGACAGGGCCGACTGGCTGAGACCGATCAGGCGTTCAAGCTCGCCCACCGAGCGTTCGTCGTGGAGGAGCTGGCACAAGACCAGAAGACGGTGCTCGTTGCTCATCGCCTTTAAAAGGGTGCTGGCGCGACGGGCGTTGTGCTGAAGTCTCTCCAGGTCCATAACGTGTGTACTCGCCTTTCTGTTCGAGGTGCATTCTATACGACGGATTTGCGGCGTTGCAACTCCGAGAAATTGGAGGCGAAGTCTTGGATGCCAGTACCCGGACGCCGAGGATCGTCATCGCCGGCATGGCCGACACCCTGGGCGCGGCGGAATCGGCGGCGGCGGCGGGGGTGCCGGTGCGGCTGGAAAGCGCTCCGGGGGCGGGGGCCTATCTGGGGTCCGCGTGGTTCCGGCACCTGATCGGTGCGGCCGCCAGGGCTTACCCGTCCGCCCGGATCGATCCGGTCCTCGATTGCGGGGACGCCGTCGGGTATGCCCTGATGGCTCTGTACGACGGAGTTCCGGCGGTGCGCGTCGGCGGGCATCCGCAGGCTCTGGCCGCCCTGAACGGAATCGCGGCGCGGCTGGGGGCCAAGGTGGACAGCGGGGCGGGGGAAGCCGGTCCCGTCCTGGACCTCCGCCACGAGCCCGACCCGGCCGCCGTCTGCCGGGCCTGGCTGGGCCGTTTCGTCACGCCCGGGTGAGGGGCTTGTACTTGATCCGGTGCGGCTGGTCGGCCTCGGAGCCGAGGCGGCGGTGGCGATCGGCCTCGTAGTCGCCGTAGTTGCCCTCGAACCAGACCACTTGGCTGTCGCCCTCGAAGGCCAGGATGTGGGTGGCGATCCGGTCGAGGAACCAGCGGTCGTGGGAAATCACCACCGCGCAGCCGGGAAATTCGAGCAGGGCCAGTTCCAGGGCGCGCAGGGTGTCCACATCCAGGTCGTTGGTCGGCTCGTCGAGCAGAATGACGTTGGCCCCGGCCTTCAGCATCTTGGCGAGGTGGACCCGATTGCGTTCGCCGCCGGAGAGTTGCCCCACCTTTTTCTGTTGATCGGGGCCACGGAAATTGAATTGCCCCACATAGGCTCGGCTGGGCACCTTGCGGGAGCCGAGTTCGATCTCGTCGGCCCCGCCCGAGATTTCTTCCCAGACCGTCTTGTCGGCGTGAAGCGAGTCCCGTGATTGATCCACATAGCCCAACCGGACCGTCTCGCCGACGCGCAGAGTTCCCCGGTCCGGGGTCTCGCCCCCGGTGATCATGCGGAACAGGGTCGTCTTGCCGGCGCCGTTGGCGCCGATCACCCCGACGATCCCGCCCGGAGGCAACCGGAACGACAGATTCTCGATCAGCAGCCGGTTCCCGTACCCCTTGTCCAACGCCTCGGCCTCGATCACCACGCTCCCCAGGCGCTCGCCGGGGGGAATGACGATCTGGGCGCTGTCCGGGGCCCGGTTCCGGGCCTCGGAGACCAGGGATTCAAAGGCCGTGACGCGGGCCTTGCTCTTGGCCTGACGCGCCTTGGGGCTTTGGCGGATCCATTCCAGTTCCTCGGAGATGGTGCGCTGGCGGGCCTTGTCCTCCCGGGCTTCCTGCAACAGGCGCGTCTGTTTCTGCTCCAGCCACGACGAATAGTTCCCTTCATAGGGCATCCCCCGCCCCCGGTCGATTTCCAGAATCCAGCCGGTGACGTTGTCGAGGAAATAACGGTCGTGGGTGACCGCCACCACGGTGCCCTCGTACTTTTCCAGGAACTGTTCGAGCCAAGCGACCGATTCGGCGTCCAGGTGGTTGGTGGGCTCGTCGAGCAGCAGCATGTCGGGACGGGACAGCAACAGCCGGCACAAGGCGACGCGGCGGCGCTCGCCCCCGGACAGTTTGCTCACGTCGGCGTCGCCGGACGGACAGCGGAGGGCGTCCATGGCGATCTCCACCTGCCGTCCGATGTCCCATCCGTCGGCGTGGTCGATCTTTTCCTGAAGCTCGGCCTGTTCGGCGATGAGGTCGTTCATCTCGTCGTCGGACAACTCCTCGGCGAAACGGGCGCTCACCGCCTCGAAGCGGTCGAGCAGCGTCTTCATCTCGCCGACGCCGTCCATGATGTTGTCCATGACGTTTTTGGTCGGGTCGAGTTGGGGCTCCTGGGCCAGATATCCGACCTTGACTCCTTCCGCCGCCCAGGCCTCGCCGCCGAAATCGCGGTCGAGCCCGGCCATGATCTTCAGCA
The DNA here is from genome assembly GCA_015228695.1 of Alphaproteobacteria bacterium. Classification (GTDB taxonomy): domain Bacteria; phylum Pseudomonadota; class Alphaproteobacteria; order Rhodospirillales; family Rhodospirillaceae; genus JADGDA01. Next base: position 2,989 of record JADGDA010000065.1, on the reverse strand, counting down.
CCGTGGACTTGCCCGCGCCGTTGGGGCCAAGCACGCCGATCTTGGCGCCCGGCAGGAACGACAGCGACAGACCTTTCAGGATCTCCCGCCCGCCCGGAAAGACCTTGCTCATGTTCTTCATGACGTAAATGTACTGATAAGCGGCCATGTTTCCGGTTTCCTTCGACAACTTCGCGGCCACCATAGACGATGGCCGCCGACCGTGGCAACGGTCAGCCCCGATCCAGGAGACCAAGAATGCCCGCGATCGGGATGGGAAGCCAGGACGGCCGGTTCGCCGCTTCGTAGCCGATCTCGTACAGCGCCTTTTCCAGCACCAGGAGATTGAGCAGGCGGCGCAGGGCGGCCGGATCGGACGGCAGCCCCGCGCAATCCCCGGCCCTTTCCCGATAGGCGTCGAGAAACCGCGCCGTGGCCAGATCGCGCCAGGCCAGAAGGGCCGCCTTCGTTCCGGTCCGGGGCTCCGCGATCCGGCCCAGGGCGGCCCAGGCGGCATAATCGAGGGAGCGCACCAGACCCGCGACGTCCCGCAGCGGGCTTTTCTTCGCCCGGCGCTCGTCCATCCCGCGCGATGGCTCCCCCTCGAAATCCACCAGCATGACGTCGTCCCCGACGATCAGGAACTGGCCCAGATGGAAATCCCCATGATGGCGGGTCCGCGACCAGCAGGGCGCGGTGGCCGCGAACGCGCGGACCCGGTCCAGGACGTCCGCCCGCCGCGCCAGGAGCCGATCGGCCTCGGCCCCGGGAAAATCGGCCCGCTCCCGGAGGGAGGGCGCGGCAAGAAGGTCGAAGGTCCGTCCGGCCCTTTCCCCGACCTCGGCGGTCAAGGCGTCGACGTCGGCGGAGGTGACCGGCTCGGGATCGAAGGCAGGATCGCCCGTTTCCCGGGAAAGGGCGAGGTGCAGCTCCGCGAGCCGCCGCCCGAGCGTCGTCATCATCCGTGGGAAAAGCGAGGCACGCTCCCCCGGCCCCGGCCCGGTGGGGCGCTGGTCCCCGTATTCGTCGGCGAGAACGTCCAGCGTGAAGGTCCATCCGTCGCCCCGGTTGGCCACGAAGCCTTGCAGCGCCATGATCGCCGTCGGGGCTCCCCCCGCGTCGATCATCTCGACGGAGCCCAGCAGCGGCGGCACGTTGGGATAGCGGGCGACCTCGGTCAGGAACCGGCCCATCTCGATTTCGGGATGAACCCCTGCGGCCGGACGCCGATAGACCTTCAGCATCAGGCCGTCGCCGATCAGGATCGAGGTGTTGCTCTGTTCCCCCTCCATGCGCCGGACGGGACCGGCGGCGGCGGCGGCTTCCAGACCGGCCCCCGGAGTGAAGCGGATCGCCGGACGACAGCCGCCACCCCCCCCGAGCAGGGCCTCGACGATTGCGGGGGCGAAATCCGGGCTTGCCGTGGCGTCCATCAGCACCCCGGTTTCCGTGCCGCGCCGCACCTTTGCCAGAACGTGGGGTCCCTCCTCCGCCGGACCCGCGTCCCAGCGGACCATCAGGGGCAGAAGATAGCGCTGCGTCCCGGCGCCGCCGTCCAGAACGGCCTCCGCGATGCAGACGAGCCCGGCGCGCGGCGGCATGGGGACAACCTCCACCAGCCGGACGGCGGTGACGGTCCGGTCCTTGGCGGCAAACCACCGCTGTCTGGACAGGTAGGCCGGCAGGACGTCCCGAGCCAGCAGGGCGGCCTCGGGGCCATGGAGCAGATCAATAGCCCCGTTCAATGCAGAAGGTCACCACGTCGAGAAGGGCGCTCTTCATCGGGCCGTCCGGAAAGCAGGACAGGGCGCGGCGGGCCTTGTCGCCGTAATCCCGCGCCCGGCCGATGGTGTCGGTCAGGGCGGCGTGCCGTTCCATCAGGGCGATGGCGTGACGCAGGTCGCCCTCCGTCTGTTCCTGGTTTTCGAGCGTCCGCCGCCAGAAGGCCCGCTCCTCCTCGTTGCCGCGCGCGTAGGCGAGGATCACCGGCAGGGTGATCTTGCCCTCGCGGAAATCGTCGCCAATCACCTTGCCGAGGGTTTCCTGCTTGGCCGAGTAATCCAGCACGTCGTCCACGATCTGGAACGCAATCCCCAGGTTGAGGCCGTAGGAGTCCATGGCCTCCTCCTCGGCGACGGGACGGCCGGCCACCAGGGGGCCGAGACGGCACGCCGCCGCGAACAACTGGGCGGTCTTCGACCGCACGACCTCCAGATAGGCTTCCTCGGTGGTTTCGGTGTCGTTGGTGGTGATGAGCTGAAGCACCTCGCCCTCGGCAATCACCGCCGAGGCATGGGACAGAATGGCCAGCACCGGCAGGGCGCCATCCTCCACCATCAATTCGAAGGAACGGCTGAACAGGAAATCGCCCACGAGCACGCTGGGCTTGTTGCCCCAGACGGCATTGGCGCTGGGACCGCCCCGGCGCAGGTCGCTTTCGTCCACCACGTCGTCGTGCAGCAAGGTGGCGGTATGGATGAATTCGATGCAGGCGGCGAGCTTGACGTGGCGCTTGCCCGTGTACCCGCACAGGTGGGAGGACGCCAGCGTCAGAACCGGCCGCAGCCGCTTGCCCCCGGCGGCGATGATGTGTCCCGCGAGCTGGGGGATGAGGGACACCTGGCTGTGCATGCGTCCGACGATGGTTTCGTTGACCGCCCGCAGGTCGTCGGCCACCATGGCGATCAGGGCGTCGAGCGCCGATCCCTTTTCCTGCTCCCCGCTCAGGGTGGCGGCAACGGACACTTTGGCTTCCTTTCCACTCTCGACTCTATAAAACGGCCACCGACACGGCCACCGGCAGGCCACGGAGCATAATCGCGCGTTCATTTCCCGGTCAAGACGCATGGCCCGTGGCGCGGTACAATACGCTTCTCCTTTGGGGGATCGGGGTCCTTTGGGGGATTGGGGGAACGATGGCCGAAACGGACGAGACCACCGAGGATGCCCTGCTGGGAGGCCGAATCCGCCTACGCCAGCCGCTCCACGGCTATCGGGCGGCCATTGATCC
>JADGDA010000064.1 GCA_015228695.1 Alphaproteobacteria bacterium | reverse complement strand
TCTCCACATCCAGTTTCGAGACCATGGACGCTCCGGCAGGCGGACAAGTCGAGGCGAAAACTGTCTCTTTTGCGGAGGTGTCCGCTTGACTGCGGGCCGCGTTCCTGGCCATGAGGCGGGTGATCCCGGCGGCCAGAATCGAGGCCACTTCGTCGAGGCGCTCGGAGGGGGTCATGTGGGTGGGGGGGATGGCGGTGACTGACATTACGTGCAACTCCAAGAGGCTGCTGTGTCTGACATTCTCATGGCGCATGCCCCCCACGATACCTTGGAACCGGCCACCCCTCCCGCTCCCATGAGGGGGGAACGGTTCCACCCATTTCATCGATCGAATCTCGCCATGAATTGACATCACCACAACGAATGTTTATGCTTTGTTCCTATTTGGCCGGGTGCGTTTGGTTGCGGCCAACGTGCGCGCCACGATTTGATCAGCCACAACGGAGGAAACAGATGTTGATCGAGCAATTGGACCGGACCCAGTGGACTATGGTGCAGGCAATCGAGCATGTTGCCGAACGACTCCGCGCTCACATTCAAGCTGATCCGGAGCGCATAAAGACTCTTGCCCCTCCCATCATTCCATGGATGCGGGGGAACGATCTGGGAGAGATGTCCAAAAACCAAGCCAAATGCGAAATCCTGGTTGCCCTGCGAGATGGAGATCTGCATGCCACGGGACGGCTTTCCGATAGACGGATGAGTTGGGGTGGGGAATGGGCTCTGCACTCCGGCCACCACAGCAGCATCACCCCCGAGCATTGGCGTAGTAGAATGAACGTTGATTTGTCTGTCGACTCGCTGTCCATGGTGGATGGTCAGTTCATCGATATCCGCGTGCCGCGCTTTGCCGTCCTGGCAATCTGGCCCCAACTTTCAGCAGAGCCGCTCGATTCGGCACGTTTGTATCGCACGCCGTACCTCGATCTCATTGATAGGGCCATCGGGGAGTTTCAGATCAGCGATGGCTGCCAGCCGAAGAAGGATAACCTGCTCGACTGGTTCAAGACACAGAGTGTGGATGGCGAGTCGGTCTCGGAAAACCTGGCCAGCGCTATGGCAACGCTCGTCCGCTTGCCCGCCTCGCAGCGTGGCGGGGCTCGGCGCGGCATCTGAGAAAAAATTGCTCCCGCAGCCCGCCGCCCCCCCCTGGCTCCACCCATTTTTTTAATGATTTCAACTAGTTCCTGAATGGGTTCAACCCTTCCCGACGCTCATCGACGAGCGTCGGTTCACCGGTTTGAACGTTCAGTGCGTATCGGAAAAGCTTTTTTCTAGGGGCATCCAAACACACGGAGGCCCCTATGACCGTTTATTCCGACAGCCCAGATCCCCGCGCACCGATTTCCGAAACCGACCTCTGCCGTTGGCTGGGGTCAGCCGCTCCAGGCGATGTCCTCGAATACTACCGGGGGTTCCTCGCCCTGGATGCATCGCCGGTTCTGAGCCGAATACCCGAGGCCCTGCGGCGGGCAGTCGCGGGTATCGGCAACCGTGCCGCGTGGGCCGCCGCGCTTGATCTCGCCCATCTTCTCCAGCGACGCAACGGCCCTGACGACTTCAGCTACCTCATCATTGCCCGCCGCCGTCCCAAAGGCGTGCCGGTCGCGCTCGCCTCTCTGCTGAACACGGAGGCCGTGTGATGCCACCCGCAGCATCCCGCCGCCTCTCTTTACCCAAAGGAGAACAACGAATGGCAATCTCTCTCGCTTCCTTGATGAACAGCACGGCATTATCCCCTCCCCGGATCCTTTTGTATGGCCCGAATGGGGTCGGCAAATCCACATTTGCCGTCAGCGGACCAGGCGCGGTGGTGATCCCCACCGAGAATGGCCTCGGCATGCTCAAAGTGGATCACTTTCCGGTCGCCCGCACATTTGAAGACGTGATGGAGGCTCTGGCTTCCCTCTACAGCGAGCCGCACGACTTCAAGACGGTTGTCGTCGACAGCGTTGACTGGCTGGAACCACTGGTCTGGGCGCGCGTCTGCAAAGACAACGGTTGGAAGACGATCGAGGACCCCGGTTACGGTAAGGGCTACGTCGCCGCGCTGGATCTGTGGCGTCAGTACATTGAGGGGCTTGATGCTCTTCGTGATGAGAAGGGCATGACGGTCATCCAGATCGCTCATACCGAGATCAAGCGTTTCGACAGCCCGGAACATGAACCATACGACCGTTACGTGATCAAGCTGCACACACGTGCCTCTGCGCTGCTGCAGGAGCATTCCGATGCGGTGCTGTTTGCCAACTACCGCATCAGCACGGTGAAGTCGGACGTCGGCTTCAACAAGAAGGTGACGCGGGCGCTGGGGTCGGGAGAGCGGGTTCTCTATACCGCCGAGCGCCCAGCCTTCCTCGCCAAGAACCGCTACGGCCTGCCTGACAGCCTGCCGCTGTCGTGGGACGCCTTTGCCGCCGCTATGCCCAAAACCCTGAACCAGTAACCTTGAACCCAAGGAGACCATGATTATGGCCAATCTCGGAGCCAATTTCGACGCCACCGGCGTCGAGCCCAACAAGCCCTTCGAAGTTCTACCTCCCGCCAAATACGTGGTGCAGATCGTCTCCAGTGAGATGCGGGTGACCAAAGACGGCATGGGCCAGTACCTGTGTCTGGAACTCGACGTGCTGGAAGGGGAGTTCGCTGGCCGCAAGTTGTTTGACCGCCTCAATCTGGTCAACAACAACGTGCAGACGGTGGAAATCGCCCAACGCACCCTCTCTGCGATCTGCCACGCCACGGGACGGATGCAGGTCCAGGACAGCGAGGAACTGCACCTCATCCCGATGCTCGCCGACGTCAGGGTGCAGCCGCCGAAGAACGGCTACGGCGAGAGAAACTCCGTCCACTACCTGCCACTCAATGGCGCGGCCTCGGTGCCTCACACGCCATCCAAAACCGCCGCCAAGCCCGCCACTTCGTCTCCCCAATCTGCAGCACCGGTGGCGCAACCCCGTCCCACCGCAGCGCCGGCGACCGCCGCGCCCTGGCGGAGAACGGTATGAGGCCAACAGGTCAGGATGCCGTCGCCTTTCATGTTTGGCGACCTGACGGCGACGGCATCCCCGCCCACGGACCAACCAAGCTCTGAACCTGGAGAAAACCATGGACGTGATGATCGTAGAACCCGACAGGGCTGCCGGCAATCCCCCGGCGGCAATGCCGGCCACCCGTGAGGAATGCCGGACGCGCCTCACCACCCTGCGCGATGAAATCGCCGCCATCAAGCTGGAACTCGCCGCCGCCGACCTGGAACGACAGGCCCGGCACGGACGCATGGACCGGCGTTGGTATGAACAGCGCAAGGCGGCCTTGCGCGACAAGCTGCGGCGATCAGCCGACCTTTCCGCCCACATGGCGACGCTGCCGCGGCGCAAGGATACTTTGAAGGACAGCGTGATCGAGGTGGTACGAGCCGACTATGACGATGACGATTGGCAGCGGGTGCTGGACGAGGCCCATCGCCGCCTTGAAACGCGGGAGGGGGTGTGATGGTCGCGTTGCCGCCGCCAGCCACTCCGACGCTCAGCGCCATCTATGCCGCCTATGAGGCCGACGCCGGGGACGGATTTCGCGTCCATCTTGGTGCCTCGTTGATCGGCAAGGAGTGTCGGCGGGCGTTATGGTACGACTTTCGCTGGACCACACGGACGTCGTTTTCCGGCCGCATGCTGCGCCTGTTCGAGACCGGGCAGTTGGAGGAATCCCGCCTCATCCACAACCTGCGCCGCACCGGGGCCACCGTGCTGGACATTGATCCGGACACCGGCCGCCAGTGGCAGGTTAGCGCCCATGACGGTCATTTCGGCGGATCCATGGATGCCGTCGCCATCGGTCTTCTTGAAGCACCAAAGACTTGGCATGTGCTGGAGTTCAAAACCCACTCGACCAAGTCGTTCGCTGATCTGAAGAGGCATGGCGTTCGGCAGTCCAAGCCGCGCCATTGGGCACAGATGCAGGTTTATCTGCATCTCTCCGGCATGACGCGCGCTATGTACCTCGCGGTGAACAAAGACACCGATGATATCCATGTCGAGCGCCTGTCCCCCGACCGGACCGACGGCGAAGCCCTGCTCGCCAAGGCCGGCGTCATCGTCAAGGCGGTTCGTCCGCCGGAGCAGCAGTCAACTGATCCGGATTGGTTTCAGTGCCGGATGTGCGAACACCATCCCCTCTGTCACCAGGATGCCGCTCCTGAACGAAACTGCCGCACCTGTCTGCATTCGACACCGGTCGAAAACGGCTGGCATTGCGCCCATCACGATCGGATGCTGTCACCGGGCGATCAGCGACGGGGGTGTGACCGCCATCTGTTCATTCCGGACTTGATCTGCGGCGAGGTTGTCGATGTCGGCGACGATCACGTCGTCTACCGCCTGGCGGACGGTGCCGTCTGGGTGAATGGGAGGGTGGCATCATGCTGATCCTTCGACCCTATCAGCAGTCGGCGATCGACGCCATCTACGCCTACTTCGGCGATCAGGCCGGCAATCCGCTGATCGTGATCCCGACCGCCGGCGGTAAGGCCCTGGTGCTGGCCGCCTTCGTTCAAGGCGTCCTTGCTCAATGGCCGGACCAGCGCATCCTGATTATCACCCATGTCAGAGAGTTGATCGCCCAAAATCACGCGGAATTGCTCGGCCAATGGCCGGATGCTCCGGCCGGCATCTATTCCGCCGGGCTCGGCCGACGCGACCTGCATACCCAGGTGCTGTTCGCCGGAATTCAGTCCATCCACAAGCGCGCCTATGATGTCCAGCGCTGCGACCTGGTGCTGATCGACGAGGCGCATCTAATCCCCAGGGCGTCCGACACCATGTACCGGCGTTTCCTCGACGATCTCGCAATCATCAATCCGTACCTGAAAATCATCGGCTTCACCGCAACACCGTATCGTCTGGACTCCGGCCTATTGCACAAAGGCGAGGACGCCCTGTTCACCGACATCGCCTACGAGGTGTCGGTACGCAGCTTGATCGAACAGGGCTTTCTCTGCCCCCTGGTCAGCAAAGCCCCAGGCGTCCGCCTCGACGTAACCGGCGTCGGTAGTCGCGGCGGCGAATTCATTCCGAAGGATTTGCAGGCGGCGGTCGACCAGGACCCGATCACGCGGGCGGCGGTGGATGAGATCGTCACCTACGGTGAAAGCCGCCGCTCGTGGCTCGTGTTCTGTGCCGGGGTCGATCATGCGATCCATGTGCGGGATGCTATCCGGACACGCGGCATTTGCTGTGAAAGCATCTTCGGCGACACGCCTAAGACTGAGCGGGATGCCATCGTCACCGCGTTCAAGAAAGGCCAGATCCGGGCGCTGGCGTCGATGGGAGTGCTGACCACGGGGTTCAATGCACCGACGGTGGACCTGATCGCCATGCTGCGCCCGACCAAATCAGCCGGACTTTACGTGCAGATGGCCGGGCGCGGGACCCGTCTGTTTCCCGGCAAGGACAATTGCCTGGTGCTCGACTTCGCCGGCAACGTCGCCTGCCACGGTCCCATCGACATGGTGAAGCCAAAGGACAAGGGCGAGGGGGATGGCGAAGTGCCGGTCAAGGAATGCCCGGACTGTCACAGCATCCTGCCGGCGGCAACGCGGACTTGCCCGGACTGCGGTCATGAATTTCCCGCCCCGGAGGTGAAGATCGAAGCAACGGCCTCAAGCCTTGAGATTCTGAGCCTCAACCGTCCGCAATGGGTCGCGGTCGACGACGTCTCCTATTACCTCCATGAGAAACCGGGGAAACCGCCCAGCCTGCGCGTCGAATACCTCTGCGGCATGGTGCGTCATCAGGAATGGGTATGCCTGCAACATACCGGGTACGCGCGCCAGAAAGCCGTCGCCTGGTGGCAATCCCGTGCTCCCGGCCTACCGGTGCCAACCTCCGTCGATGTTGCTCTCGACCTGTCCGATGAACTTCGTTGGCCCGTCGAGATCGCCGTTCGCCCTTCCGGTCGCTTCACCGAGATCGTAGGCGCCCGCTTCCCCCAGGAGATAGCGCCATGATTGATCCGACACCGAATGAAATCGCCGCCATGGAAGCCGCATCGCCGCTGGCCGGCGAATACATCGAGAGCCTCGGCAAGACCGACATGGCCGCATTCACTTACGACGAGTGGATGACCCTGATCGAGGTCATCATCACCGGCTATCTCGACGCGCTTATCGATCTTGCCGGCCGCGATGGCAAGCGTCTCAACGACCTGAACGGGGAGGCACCGTTCTGAGCAGATGACCGTTTCTCACCTCCCTGGGGGAGGCGATCCGCAGCCGGAAGCCGGATGCGCCCGCCCCAGGATACCCCCCCCAGGGAGGAATCCTAATGTCTATGCCATCTATCACCTGCATCTCCGTCGGAGGAACCGAGTTCCGTCTGGCTTATACCGAGACCCTGCCGCCGCTGGATGCGGAGGATCTCGCCATGCTGCGCGGCGACATCAAGCGTCGTGGAGCCGTGGTGGTGCCGATCATCATTGACGAGCACCGCAACGTCATTGACGGCGCCAACCGGCTCCGTATCGCCGCTGAGTTCGGAATCAAGGAAGTCCCGGTTGAGGTCCGGGTTGGCCTCTCCGAAGCCGAAAAGATGGATTTGGCAGAGGATCTCAATACCCATCGCCGACATCTGAACCGTGATCAAATCCGGGTCGTTGTCGCACAGAAGCTCAAGCGGTGTTTTGAAAAAAGCAACAGGCAGATTGCGTCGGAGGCCGAGGTAGACCACAAGACGGTCGGAGCAGTCCGCCGTGAGCTTGAAGGACGTGGGGAAATTCCCCACGTCGTCGCTCACGTCGATACCATGGGTCGTAGACAGCCAACTCGCCACTCCACCGCCACCATTCGCGGCGTCGGTGCCGCCCAGGTGGGCCGTGTCGCTCGGATGGCGGCCGAGGTGGCTGAAGCGGCTTATTCCGATCCCGATCGGCATGGCCATCTGCTCGACGCCATGAACCGCACCGGTCGCGTGACCGGGGTCCATCGCAATCTGGCGGTAAGCCGTAAGGCCGATGAGATCGCCTCCGAGCCGCCGCCGCTGCCCCAAGGGCCATTCCGGGTCATCGTTGCCGATCCGCCATGGGCCTATGACGCACGAGCGGCCGATGCCTCGCACCGGGCCGCCAATCCGTATCCGCAAATGGACATCGACGCCATCCGCGCCATGCCGGTGGCAGAGCTGGCCCATGACGACGCCATCCTGTGGTTGTGGACCACCAACAGCCATCTACGCGAGGCGTTCACCGTTCTCGATGCCTGGGGATTCGCGCACAAGACCATTCTCACCTGGGCAAAGGACCGCATGGGAACCGGCGATTGGCTGCGCGGCCAGACCGAGCATTGCCTGATGGCGGTGCGCGGAAAGCCGGTAGTGACCTTATCAAACCAGACCACACTCCTGCGCGGCCCCTTGCGCGAGCATAGCCGCAAGCCGGAGATGTTTTACGCATTGGTGGAGACCCTGTGCCCGGCTCCCGAAGGCGGTCGCCTCGAGTTGTTCGCCCGGCAAACCCGTCCAGGCTGGATCGCCGCCGGTGCCGAGGTTGGAAAGTTCGCGAGGGGCACGCCATGAACACCTTCGCAGATCGGCTCGCTTTCGGGCGCACGGCCGAGGAGACCGTGGCCGATATCCTGAAACGACGCTTCGGCTGCCATGTCGTCCCGGTTTACGACTACAACGCCAACAACAAGGCACCAAAGCTCCACGGTTTTCCCGTGAGCTACGTCGTGCCGGACCTCGACGTTTCCAAGGACGGCGAACGCAGTTGGGTGGAGGTTAAGGCCAAAAGCAATAGCGGCTGTCCAACCAGGGTCACCGGGCAGATCGAGCATGGGTTCGCCTGGCGGCTGTTTCGTCAATATCAGGAGGTTCAGCGCATCACCGGCACGCCGGTGTACATCGTCATTCTCGAGACGGTGAGCGGCGACATCCTGTTCCAGTCGCTCGACGAGCTTGATCGGGTGAAGAGGATCTATTCCGGGGACAAGATGGATCGCGGTGGCACGGCATTCTTTCCGCGCACCGCCTTCCAGTTCTTGTGCAACGTCGCGGAGAACGCGCCATGACGAACTTCATGGCCCAACACAGCGCTCGCCTTGTGGACAACGGCTTTCCCGTCATCCCCATCTGGCCGGGTACCAAAAAGCCGGGGAGGTTCCATCGCGGCGAGTGGTGCGACTATCCGGAATGGACCCGCCACTGCGACCGTGCAACCACCGAACACGAGATCGATATCTGGTCCGCGTGGCCGGAGGCGGCGATCGGCTTCGCCTGTGGAACCATCGTTGGCATCGACATCGATATCCTCGATCCGGAGGCAGCCCATGCGGCGGAACAACTCGCTCGCCAGATGCTCGGCGACACTCCGCTGCTGCGCATCGGCAAGGCCCCGAAGCGCATGCTGGTGTATCGTACCGAGACACCGTTCGCGGCTTTCCGCCGTGCTCCCCTGGAGGTCCTCGGCCACGGCCGTCAGTTCGTCGCCTTCGCCGTCCATCCCGATACCGGCCAGCCCTACGTTTGGCCGGAGGAGTCGCCTCTGTCTGTAGACGCGGCCACGCTGCCAATCATCACCGAAGAGCAGGCTCGCGCTTGGTTGGACGCGGCGTTGGCCCTGCTTCCCCAGGACACGCTCCCGGCCGTTCTTCCAACCGGCAGCGGTGGACAACGCCAGACGTCCCACAGCCTCGCCGGCACTCGCGAGGCGGTATGGAGCGCGCTGGCATTCATCCCCAATGCCGACCTTGACTACGATTCCTGGGTTCGGATTGGCATGGCGTTGAAAGGAGCGCTGGGTGAGGCTGGCTTCGATCTGTTTTCCTCATGGTCAAACCAGGCAGGCAAGAACGTCCCCGAGACCACCGACAAAGCCTGGGCCAGCTTCAAGCCCACCGCCATCGGTGCGGGCACCATCTATCACCTCGCCATGGAACGCGGCTGGAAGCCCGACCCCACTCTGGTGCTGGACGGCGCACAGCCTCGAGACGACGTTCACCCGGCCGCAGGGCTGCTGGCTTCGCTGACGGCGCAAGCTGTCGAACAGCAATCCGATGAACCCGAACCGGTCTCCATTTCCTCCCCGCCAACCGATTTTTTCACCGTCGACGGCGCCCTCAAGCTAATGGTCGATTACATCCTCTCCACCGCTATCCGGCCACAACCGGTACTGGCTATCGGCGCCAGTCTGTGCGCGCTCGGCGTCCTGATGGGCCACAAGTACCGGACTTCCTCCAACCTGCGCAGCAATCTCTACGTCGTTGGCCTGGCGGCCAGCGGAGGCGGCAAAGACCATGCCCGTAGCGCCATCAAGGAAGCGTTTCTCGCCGCCGGTCTTGACGCCCATATCGGCGGCAACAAACTGGCCTCGGGGGCGGGTCTACTGGCTGCGCTGTATCGCCAGCCAGCGTCACTGTTCCAGATCGACGAGTTCGGGCATTTCCTCAACTCTGTCGTCAACAAGCGGAACACACCGAAGCATCTGGCAGAAATCTGGGATTTGCTCACCGAACTGGCCACCAGCGCCGGCAGCACCTTCTTCGGCGCTGAATATGCTGACCAGAAGCAGCGCCCGCGCCAGGACATCATCCAGCCCTGCTGCGCGTTGCACGCCACCACCGTTCCCGAAACCTTCTGGGCGGCGCTCGGCAGCGGCTCCCTCGCCGATGGCAGCCTCGCCCGCTTCCTCATCTTTCAGAGCGACAACGATATTCCAGACCGGGTCAAGCGGCCGGCTGTTCTCGACAGGGTCCCACCCGAACTTATCTCCGCGCTCCAGTCCGTCGCAGCCGGCGCGCCAAATCACGCCCAGGGCAACCTCTCCGCCGCAGCTGCGCCAACGATCAAGCCGGAACCCTTCACCGTGCCAATGACGCCAGAGGCCGAGGATCTATTCGACCAGTTGGACGAAGACGTTACCCGCCGCCAGCGCCAGGCTGCCCACACCAACCACGGTGCCGTGCTGGCCCGGGTATGGGAAAACACCGCCAAAGTGGCCCTCATTCGCGCCGTCAGCGCGGATCCCAAACGCCCCGTTATCGCCTTGGCTCATGCACAATGGGCTCGCTCGGTCGTGGAACACTGCACCAGCACCATGCTCGCCGAGGCCGAACAACACATCGCGACAAACGAAATCGAGGCCAACCACAAAAAGGTCCTGCGCATCATCGGTGCCGCCGGGAGCGCCGGCCTCACCCGAAGCGAGCTCTATCACAAAACACATTTTCTCGGCTCCCGCCGCGATGATCTGTTCGCCGACCTGGCCGCAGCCGGCGAGATCGAGATTGATCTCATCATCACCAAATCCAGGCCAAAAACAGTCTACCGGAGGAAATTGTAATGCGGGGGGAGATTTTGTACAGATATTGTACACGAAGAACGTCATGCAACCCATTGATTGGGTTATATATAATAGATTTTGTAAATAATGTAATTTTGTACAAAAGGGAAAAGTCGGATCGCTCCGTGGGGGCGGAGGCTGATTCCCACGTACAAAATTACATTTTCTACAAGATCTCAAAAAGTCCAGGAAATCTGCGGCTTCCAGGCCGGAGATTTTGTAACGGACGGACCGTACATTTACAAAATCTGCCGCGACAGCAAACAGAGGACGCTATGCCAACGAAATGCGCTGAATGCATGTACTGGGATCTCCTCAAGGAGGAGAAGAAGTCGATCATCGATTACGGTTTCTGCCGTCGCCATGCGCCGGTGGCGGTAACCATCGCAAAGGCAGCCGAATTCGAGGCGAGATGGCCGATGACTTACGAAAGCGAGTGGTGCGGTGAACACCGCTGGAAACCGCGTCAGGAAACAGACCGTGATGAGGTCCAACTCGTCGCCACCAAGTTCACAACGACCGGCACTGGAGGCGACCGTAATCGCGGATAGCTGCAAAGCAAACCACAGAACCGTGAGCGACAGCGCCGCAGTTGGCCCGGCCGCGCTGCCGCCCCTCCTGAGAAACCTCGGAGGACAACATGACCGTCATTGAACCGGGCCGTGAAACCGCCCGCACCCTAGATCCCACCACCATCCTCGCTCTCGACCTCGGCACGACCACCGGCTGGGCCATGTGGCTCGCTGAT